>CALWBJ010000047.1 GCA_944376035.1 uncultured Clostridia bacterium
CCTGGAACGATTACAATACGTTTATAATATGGTTACCGTCTTATCCGAGTCTTGCGGTCGGTCTTTACCTGTTTGAACAGGCTGCGAATAAGGGGGGGAAGATATCGGGCCCTGTTATACTTGCGGCGTTTGTAGTTGTAGTTATACCGACAGTCATACTTTATCTTTCCACACAGAATATACTTCTGAAAAAGTTTACGGTTGGCGGACTTAAAGGCTAAAAATTAGGTCGGTAAAGATTTGCAGACGGTAAAGGATTGTATATAAAACAGTTTGTTATTTGCTATATATAAATAAAATAACCGTCTGAATAAAAAATAAATTAAATATATTCAAATTAATATAGTTAAATAAATATATTCAATATTAAATGAAAATTGTCATATTATTAAGGCTATTAAGTCCCGAAATATCATGATAATTGCAAAAGAGATTATATAAAAAAATTAAGCGGTGAAAAACATGAAAAAAACAAGAAGTTTACTATTGGTGATTTTAAGTCTTACAATGCTTTGTTCGCTTGGAATGTTAATATTCACTTCAAATGCTGCGACAGCAGAGTACGATTTGAAAAACGAATACAAACTTGCGCTTACCGATTATACTGTTCCGGATTATTCGGAGAATGTTAAAATTACCGACCCTAACGGCAAAACCGTAACAGTTAAGGACGGAAAGATTGCACTTTTAGTTTGCGGCGAATACGAGATAAACTACGGTAAAGACGAAAACGGTAACGATCTTATAAAAAAGATAGTCGTTTACGCAAATATTCCCGAAGTTACGATTGAAGTCAGCGAGGAATTTGCCGAGTCCTATCCTGCCGGGAAAATACTTATTTTCCCCGTTGCAAACATAAGTAACGTTTACAGAAGTTTCAGCGAATACAGCGTGGAAATCTATAAAGGAGATACGCTTTTAAAGACTGTAAATAATTCTCTTTCTAAACAGGGTAGTTATTATTTTGCAGAAAGCGGAAACTATAAAGTTTCATATACCGTTACAGACGATTTTGACAAAAAATGGTCAAAAGACTTTTCATTAACGGTAATCGATAAAGAAGAAGTATTTTACGATATATTGCCCGAAGAGGTAGAATTCGGAACGACCCTTAACATCGGTTTCCCCTACGGTTATTATAAAGGCGAGGAATATCAGGTCAGTGTTACGGTAACTACGCCTTCCGGTAAATCCGGAGTCGCTAAATCACCGTTTATCGAGACCGATGAAGTCGGGACTTATGTTTTCAGATATGAAAGTAATATAAACGGAAAGACGATATCTTATGAGCAGAGCGTAAAAGTCGTTACTGTTGAAAGCGCGTTTACGTTCGTGAAAGGCAGCGGAGACGTAGGAGAAGAGGATGTAGCGCTTCCTTACTATGCAAACGAATATGCGACGGGTTTAACAGGAAGGCTTCTTACCTCAGATCAGGAAAACTTAACATTTTATTACAATAAAATTATCGATCTCAATCAACTCACAAAAGACGATAACGTTATAGAATTTTTGCCTTATTCGTCAGGTTCCGACATACATCTCGGATATATAAGAATAAAGTTGACCGATATATACGACGTCAATAATACCGTAACTGCTTATATATTCCAGAATTCGTACGATGCCGAGCACACTAATATGCTTGTTGAATTTAACGGTATAACCGGCGGACTGATCAACGATCCCGGTGCATACGGTACTTTTTCGTCCAACTACGGGACCATACTTTATCAGGCAGGTCTATACGGCGATGTGTTGGGAAGGTCAAGAACGATATGTTTAAGGTATTCAACCGAGGAAAATGCCGTTTATACGTTTTCGAGGAATAAACAAACTGAATACGGGACGCAAATAGTATTAGACCTTGACGACACGTCTTATATTCCCATAGAGAGTCAATTTAATGGATTTACGACGGGTGAAGTTTATCTTTCGGTTGAACTTACTTCAAACAGCAGTGCGGGAATGTATATAACCGAAATTGCAGGGGAAAAGATTTCCGAAAACCAAGATGTTTCGGACGTTATGATTGGTTTTGAAGGAAAGCATCCCGGATATACAGGCGCGGTAGGATACGATTACAGACTGCCCGTAGCGGTTAAATCGCCTGCATGCGTTAGTAACAGTCCCATAACTCTCAAAGTATTCAAAGGCGAGACCGATTGCTCCGATAAACTCGAAGGAAATATATTCCGTCCGACGGAAGCAGGCGAATACACCGCGGAATATTCCATGAGTTATCTCGGTAAAAATCTTGTAAAGGAATTCACTTTCACGATAGGCGATACTGCGTCCGACATAACGATCAATGTGCCGACGGGAGAGTCCGTAATTTACGGTGAAAGATATTATATTCCTTCAATAAGCGCGGAAGGCGGCGCGGGTAAACTGACCCTTACCTACCGTGCGGAATTGAACGGTAAAGTTATCGAACCGGATACTTTCGGCGGATACCTTGCGGACAGTACGGGAACTCTGAAAATTTTTGTTACGGCTACAGATGAGATAAATTACAAAAAGACCGTCTCTTACAACGTAAGTATAAACGAGGGCGTTATCTGCATGCTTGATTCGGTGATAGCCAAGAGCGTGCGTATAAATAAGGAATACGAATTTCCGGGCTTTACGGCAATATCCGTAAAGGACAATAAAGAGACTGAACTCACAAACAAGAAAATAGTTATAACTTACGGCGACGGACAGAGCACGGAACTCACAGACGGAGACTATTCGTTCAAAGTACCTGCTTGCGACAAAATAAAAGTAGAATATCAGGCAGAGTTGGACGGAGTATATACTACCGTAGATGAATATATCCTTGACGTACTGCCTGAGACGTTGAACGGTTCGGAAGACTTGTTTATCTATGAAAATATGACTGCGATTACGCTTGAAAACGGTCTGCTTTTCAAGATGCCGGAAGCGAAAGACGAGTATAAAATCGCCTTCCCGAACGTACTTGCGGTAAATAATTTCTATTATAAATTTGCAGTAGTAGACGGAACACAGAATTTCGATAATTTTGAAATTATATTTACGGATATAGAAAATCCCCAACTTAAACTCAGCGTACAGGTATACGGCTTTGATTTTTCGGCAGGAACTGCAAAACTTACGGTTAATAACAGAGGCTCCGAAACGATAATAAAGGGAACAACGGGTAAATTCTCCGTAGACGCCGACGACGCAAGTTATATCGGCAAGACTTATATGTTCTTTGAAATAAGTTTCTCGCAGAGCGAAGGCGTGGTCAAGAACTCTACCGCAGACAGCGTAGCGGCATATGTAACCGAATTTGAAAACGGCAGAGCGTTCACTGAATTTACAAAAACTGTTGCTCATGTTGATTTCAAAGTAAACGGTGCCGAGAGCGGCGCGGAAGTTATGATAGGCGGCGTCGGTAATCAGCAGATAAACTATTCAATTGAAAACAATAATAATTACGAAGACAACGATAACGTGGGACCCGAAATAGTGGTTTACGGGAACAGTTCTTTCTATAACGCGACTATCGGCGAAGTATACACTGTTGCAAAAGCGGCGGCATTCGACGTGATACAGAACAGTTCTTACGTAACGGTATCGCTTACCGATCCGACAGGCGAATATCTTATAAAGAGGAACACATTTGCCGACGAGGACAGGGAAGTAACGCTGGATAAATACGGCTATTATCAACTTGAATACACAGCATACGACAGTCTCGGCAAGCGCAACACGCTTTCTATAAGGTTAGTAGTAAAAGACACGGTACCTCCCCAAATAACCGTTAGCGGAAATTATTCGGAGAGTTATAAAGTCGGTCAGGAAATAACCGTACTCTCTGCGAGCATTAGCGATGATGTGGCTGCGGCAGAAGATATAGAATTGCTTATATACATCAGGGGACCGAGAGGACTGACAAAGGTTAAGGCAGGCGATAAATATAAATTCACCGAAGTCGGTTCGTATGAAGTAATATATTTTGCTACCGATAACTGGGACAATGTCAGCCGCGTAACTTATAACTTTACGGTCGGTGCCTGACGCGCACTTTTAACAGGAGATATATATGTTCAGAAATAAAATGTTTATTAAAGCGATTACAGTAATGTTATGTGTAATAACAATGTTTTCGGCAGTCGGGTGCAGTTGCGGAGGCGGCGAAACAGGCAAAGACGACAACGTGATTGACGACAGCGTAGTTCACGGATATATAGTAAAAGACGGCGCGTCCGATTATATAATAGTAACTCCCGAAGATCCGTCTGAGTGCATACAGTACGCAGCGGAAGAGATGCAGAGCCTGATTGCAGAGAGCAGCGGAGTGTATCTGCCTATAAGGACGGAAAATCTTGTTAATTATACTTCCGAAAGCAACATTATATCCATCGGTCAGACGGAAATACTCAACACTTATGACCATGGCTTTGATTATTCAACTCTTAACGGCGACGGATTTTATATCCGTACGTTCGACCACAGTATGTTCATAGCCGGCGGAATTGACCGCGGAACTTTGTACGGAGTTTACGATTTTGCGGAAAAGATAATGGGATACGGGTTTTATACGAGTGATTACACTTATGTACCGGAAATATCCACGCTCGAACTCAATGAAATAAGAATAAAGGAAGTGCCCGATTTTGAATACCGTGCGGTACTTTTCAGATCGGTATTCCGTGCGGACGCGGACAGAACTTATTACGCAAGATTAAGACAGACCCACGAATTCATAACGGTTGACGAAAAATACGGCGGACAGATTAGTTGGCTTTCTGTCAACGGTAACACATGTCATACGACAATGGGATACGTACCTGTTTCCGAGTATTATTCAACGCCCGAGCAGAAAGAAGCAAATAAGGACATGTACGTCATAGACGGCGAGCCTTACGACATCTGCTGGACAAACGGCTTGACTGCCGACGGAAAACTTGACGATACAAAAGAAGTCAGTACCATAAAAGCGGCGATAAAGAGCCTCAAAAAGTTTATAGAAGAAAACCCCGAGAAAGAATATTATCCTTTCGACCAGGAAGACTTCAAAACTCACTGCACATGTGCGGGTTGTAACGCCGTAACGTCAAAATACGGCTTTGCGGGTACGGAAATAAGATTTATAAACGTACTCATGGAAGAAGTGCAGAAGTGGCTTGATTCACAGCCTGAATACAACGGAAAGCAACTCAAAATAGTTACTTTCAGTTATCTGTATTCAACAGACGCTCCCGTTAAGCCTACTGCTGACGGAGGATTTGAGCCGATAGACGAAACGGTAATACCTAACGAAAATCTCTATATACGTATAGCGCCTTTCGACAGTAACCGTTATTATGCGCTCACCGATCCCAAACAGACCAACCCCGTATACCACAGTTATTATGACCAGTGGGGAGTACTGACGGATAAATTTATGTCCTGGACTTATACTTGTAATTACAGCGACTATTATATCTATTATCCGACCATACAGAGAATGCAACTCGAACTTGAAGAATTCCTAGGCATAGGCACAGATTATATGCTTATACAGGAATGTATTTCCGAGTTCAACGCAATACAGTCGATAATCAACTGTTACGTATACAGCAAAATGCTCTGGGACGCCGATCTTGATCCGTACGAATTAAGACGTGATTTCATAGAGCACTATTTCGGACCCGAGGCGGAAACGGTGCAGTGGGTATTCGAATTCTTTGACGAATACTATTTTGAAAATCAGGAAAATACCAACGGAAGATTCTTCCATAATGATTTGTACAGCGCGACGTATCATCCCGTAAACTATCTGGAAACGGCGCTTGGTAAACTCGACAAATCGGTCGAGAATATAGCGAATAATACAGAACTCAGCGCGCAGGAAAAATCCGATTATACCGACAGGATTGACAGGGTAAGACTTCTTTGTCTGTATCCGTTGATGCACAACAGGCAGATATATTATTCCGACGACGCATATAAATTTAATGAATGTGCGAAAGAATTTTTCAACACCTGTGAAAGTCTTGGAGTAGTGGACTACGGCGAAAATCTGCCCATATCGGATCTTGAAAACAAATATCCCTTCTCCTGATAATAACAAGCATATTATAAAAGCCGTGAAACAATAATTATATGAGAAGAAAGACAGTAATTGACGAGTTTTTCGGTAAACAGCCGCCGCTGAGATTTATCGAAGAACTTAAAAAACCATATTTTCAGAATAAATATTCTAATTTTTGCAGAACTACTGCAAGGGTAGACGAAACGTGCGTAAAAGGTATATATCTGGTAAACGGATTTAACGACGACAAAGGACTTTTACGCACGGTAACGGAAGATTTTGAAAATTTCACGCGGTGTTTCGGGATAGGGGGCGACGCCTATCCCGTTTATATCGAATACGGGAAGACAGAGTGCTTTGAAGCGTATGAGATAAACGTCGAGAAAGATAAGACGACTATAATTGCGGCTGACACCGAAGGAGTGCGCCGTGCGGTAATCTGTTTAGAAGACAGAATCATAGCAGCCGAGGGACCGTTTCTTGAAACAGGGAGGACAAAAAAGAAACCTTGGCTTAAAAGCCGTGTAACGCGCGGATTTTTCAGTCCTACGAACCGACCGCCCAAAAATATTGACGAACTTGCGGACGACATAGACTACTATCCCGAAAACTATCTTTTAAGACTCATGCACGACGGCACTAACGGTCTTTGGATTTATACGAAGTTTTCGGAACTTTTGCCGTCGCCCGTAATTACCGAATACGGCAAAGGTTCGGCAATGCGTATAGCGAAACTGAATAAAATAATAAATAAATGCGCGCTGTACGGCATAAAAGTATACGTTTTTTCAATTGAGCCCGCGGCAATAGATGAAAAAATGTACGAAAAGTATTCTTCTCTTGCGGGAATGAAGTTGGCGAACCAGTACTGTCTGTGTCCTTACGGGTCAGGCAGTGAAAGGTATCTTTACGAGAGCGGAAGAATCCTTGCGGAATCTTTGCCGGGGTTAGGCGGAGTGATTTGTATAACGACGGGAGAGCGTCTTACCGATTGCGCGTCGCTACCCGTAAACACTTGTCCCAACTGTAAAGATAAGCCGAGAGGACAGATACTTGCAAGATCCGTTGAACTTTTAAGAAGCGGAATAAGAGCGGTAAATCCCGAGATTGAGTTTGTCAGTTGGACGTACGGGCAGAGAGAGTGGAAGGAAAAGGATATTATAGACTATGTAAAATACGCTCCTTCCGACTTATTTCTTATGCAGATTTTCGATGTTTTATGTT
>CALWBJ010000048.1 GCA_944376035.1 uncultured Clostridia bacterium
CCATAATAAAACTTAGGGTTGTAAAAGCGCTTAAAGAACTCGGGGAAGTAGTTGCGGTAACGGGAGACGGTATTAACGACGCCCCCGCCATCAAACATGCAGACGTCGGCATTGCCATGGGAAGGGAAGGCAGCGATATTACAAAAGAAGCGGCCGATATAGTGCTTTTGGACGACAGTTTTGCCACAATCGTAAAAGCCATATCTTTCGGAAGAAACGTTTACAGGAATCTGCAACGGTTTATACTGTTTCAACTTTCCGTAAATCTTACGGCGCTGGCATTTATTACAGTAACGGCAGTGCTGGGTATGGATTCGCCGTTTAACACACTTCAACTTCTTTGGATAAACGTAATAATGGACGGACCTCCCGCGCTTACGCTCGGACTGGAAGCGACAGACGCTTCTCTTATGGAACTTAAACCCGTGGCGCGCTCTAAAAGCATAGTAAGTGTAAAGATGCTTGTAAGGATACTTTTTAACGGTGCTTTTATGGGAATGGTACTTCTCGCACAGTATTTATTCAACTTTCTGGGAGCGAGACCTGAAGAAAAGAGCAGCGCGGTGTTTACGCTTTTCATACTTTTCCAACTTTTCAATGCTTTCAACAGCCGAGAACTTGGCTCGGAGAGCATATTCAGAAAAGTGAGCAAAAACAAGATTATGCTTGTAACATTTGCATGTACTTTCCTTATACAGATAATAATAGTGCAACTTGCATATCCACTTTTCGGTATAGCACCCATGCGCTTTACACTGTGGATAAATACGATAATAGCGGCGTTTTCGATAGTCGCGGTGTCTGAAATATATAAATTGTGCTACCGTTTGATGAGAGGAAAGTCGCAAAAAAGCGTTTTATGGCGAAAACGCATAATAAAAAATACCCAAAATGTATTAAGCGGTAAATAAAAATCCATTTGGGAGCATAAACTAAATCATATGACACGGATAACCGTTACTGAAAAAGATTATAACGAGAGCAAGTTACTTTATGTGCAGTCGGATGCGGCGGACCTTTTAAGTCATGCCGGCTGCACGGTATCGCTGGAAAGGACGGATGGCAGATGCGCGCTTTATATCGACTGTCCGGAATATTATCTTGATATAGTAAAGGCGGAGATAGCCGATAAACTTGCCGAGATAATAGCGATAAATTATAAATATGTATTTTTCAAAAAGAACGTAAAAGTGGGCGGTCTTACAGGCGAAGAAACCGAGATACTGATGGCGAGTCTTATAGCAGCGGACTTAGAGGAAGATAAGCGCTATACTTTTGAGCGGTTCAAAGGTATGAGCGACGTGGCGATAGACGGAGTATACAATTTCAGGCTTCAACCGCTTAAACGTAAGTGGGAAGATATAGTTTCGTATATGCCGTCGTGTTTTATAAACTCGCAACTGCACGAATTTGTAACATACCTTCTTGAAAACAAGAAAAAAAGAGTGTATATAGATGAAGGCAGAGTATACGATTCCCATTACCGCAGGCTTACGAGGTGCGACCTTCTGGGCGGCGGAGAAAAGGTAAAAATCGTCAGAGAAGTGCTGCTGAGTAACTGCGGAGAAATAGAACTTAACGGAAAACTTCCCGAAGACGATGAAAAGTATCTTAAAGAGTTCTATACGGATAAAATATTTTTTTCGGGCGGATATTTCAGTTAAAACGGTTGACAAAAAGAAGTTTTGGGTATATGATGTATACAACTGAATTGCGAATTTACGGACAAGTAAGACTTTTGAAGGTTTTAAGAGAGCGGGGGGACGGTGAGACCCCGTAACCGCGAAAGACCCCGAAACCGCCGTAAAAGCAGAACCTTTGCGCCGGGTTAACAGCGCATAGAGAGGTCGCTCTCGGGCGGCAAATAAGGTGGAAACGCGGAAATTATTTCGTCCTTATGCAAAATTGCATAAGGACTTTTTTGTTACGGAGGAGTATTAAAATGAAGATTACTTTAAAAGACGGATCTGATTTGGAGTTTGACGGGAAGGTTACGGCGGCGGAAGTTGCGGCGTCGATATCCGAAGGTCTTTCCCGCGCGGCGGTGTGCTGTAAGATAAACGGGGAACTGAAAGACCTTTCAACGGTGATTGATAAAGACTGTGAATTACAGATAATCACGCTCAAAGATAAAGAGGGACTTGACGTATACCGCCATACTTGTTCGCACGTTCTCGCGCAGGCTGTAAAAAACATATTCCCGACAAGCAAACTTGCGATAGGGCCTACTATCGAAACGGGTTTTTATTACGATATAGAATTCAAGACGCCCATAACTCAGCAGGATCTGGCAAAGATAGAAAATGAAATGAAGGAAATAATCAAAAGCGATCTTCCCATAGAACGGCTGGTGTACGGTAAACGCGACGCTATAAAGATATTCAAAGATTTTTCCGAGCCTTATAAAGTAGAACTTATAAACGACCTTCCAGCGGGGAGCGTTATATCTTTTTATAAGCAGGGCGATTTTATGGATCTTTGCCGCGGACCGCACCTTCCTTCCACAGGCAAAATAAAGGCGTTCAAACTGACTTCCGTTACGGGTGCTTACTGGCGCGGCGATGAAAAGAACAAGATGCTCACGAGGATTTACGGTACGGCTTTCGGCAAGAAATCCGAACTTGACGATTATCTTACCGCACTTGAAGAGGCGAAAAAACGCGACCATAACAAACTCGGAAGAGAACTCGGCATTTTCATGACCGAAGAAGTTGTGGGGCAGGGACTTCCCATTCTCGCACCTAAGGGCGCTAAAATCATGCAGATTCTTTCCAGATTTGTTGAAGACGAGGAAGAAAGACGCGGCTTTATGATAACTAAAACCCCGTATATGGCAAAGAACGACTTGTACAGGATATCCGGGCATTGGGACCATTACAGGGATAAAATGTTTATTATAGGCGACGAAAACTCTCCCGACGCCATGGCGTTAAGACCGATGACCTGTCCTTTCCAGTATCAGGTTTATAAAAACGGACTGAAAAGTTACAGAGACCTTCCGTGCAGATACAGCGAAACGGCTACTCTTTTCAGAAAAGAGGCGAGCGGGGAAATGCACGGTTTAATAAGGGTAAGGCAGTTCACGCTTTCGGACGGACATATAATCTGTACGCCCGAACAGGTGGAAGAAGAATTTAAACGCTGTCTCGATTTAAGTTATTATTTCCTTGACTGTCTCGGAATGAAAGACGATGTGAGTTTACGTTTCAGTAAACGCGGTAAGGCGAACAAGAGCAAGTATATAGATAACGATAAGGCGTGGATCGAATCCGAAGAGCTAATAAAAAAAATA
>CALWBJ010000049.1 GCA_944376035.1 uncultured Clostridia bacterium
AGTCCTAAATTAAATTGAAGGTAAGTAAAAAATTATATTTACAAATTATTTTTAATGTGTTATACTTAATAAAAAATCAAATGGGGGAGGCCATTATGAAATTAACCAAAAAGCAGTTGATAGGAAGCGTGATAGCGCTGGTGATAGTTCTTGCATCGCTTGCGGTGATGATATGCGACTGGGCGATTCCGCTTAATATATACGTGCATCCCATTCTGACGTTTTTAATGTGCCTTTTCGGAGGGCTTGGGCTTATGTGCCTTGTTTACGGGTTTATGGGAAAATCACCGTGGTATTTCTTTTTGAGCGCGATACTCATCGGACTTTCGGGATTTTACATTGCCGTGAATAATCTTGTATGGTGGATAAGTCTTATAATAGTTTTTGTCTTCTGGGCAGTTATGGGAATATTAAGTTATATGAGTGCTGGGAACAAAACCGAAGATATTGCTCTAAATAAGTCTTCGGAATATAAAGATTATAAGACTCGTAAGGCTGAAAAAGAAGCCGCTGAGGCAGCGGAAGAGCCTAAGGAACTTCCCAAAATAAAATCATTCAAGGATTAGGTGAAAAATAGCAAAATGACCGAAAGAAACCTTACGCTTTTAACAGATCTTTATCAATTAACCATGATGAACGGCTATCTCAGGCAGAACCGAAAGGATGAGATTGCCGTTTTCGACGTATTTTTCCGTCAGAACGGTATGATAACATATTCTATCGCATGCGGACTTAAACAAGTAACGGATTATATATTAAACCTCGATTTCGGGGAAGAAGAGATTGAATATCTTAGAAGTTTAAATATATTCGACGAAAAATTTTTAGAGTATCTGAAAAATTTTAAATTCACGGGAGATGTGTACGCCGTACCGGAAGGGACGGTTGTGTTCCCCGGAGAACCGATACTGACAGTCAAAGCGCCGGTAATGCAGGCGCAACTGATAGAGACTGCAGTATTGAACATGATAAATTTTCAGACGCTTATAGCGTCGAAAGCGGCAAAGATATGTTATGCGGCAAAAGGCGATTCGGTAATGGAATTCGGACTGAGACGCGCGCAGGCTCCCGACGCGGGGATATACGGAGCGAGGGCGGCTGTTATAGGCGGCTGCGGTTCTACGTCCAACGTGCTTGCCGGGAAAATGTTTGACATACCCGTTGCGGGTACGCACGCACACAGTTGGGTAATGAATTTTAAAGACGAGTATACAGCATTTAAGGCGTATGCGGAGGCTTATCCGGAAAACGCGCTTTTACTTGTAGATACGTTCGATACTTTAAAAAGCGGTGTTCCGAATGCAATAAAGGTTTTTTCAGAGTTAAAAGCGAAAGGTTATAAACCCAAAGGAATAAGACTTGATTCGGGAGATCTGGCTTATTTGTCGAAGAAAGCGCGTCAGATGATGGACGACGCAGGATTTAAAGAAACAATCATATGCGCTTCCGGCGATCTTGACGAATACTCCATAAACTCGCTTAAAAACCAGGGCGCAAAAATAGATTTGTGGGGAGTAGGTACAAAACTTATAACAAGTGCGGACATGCCTGCTCTTGGCGGAGTTTACAAACTTGCCGCTGTTTACGATGATAACGGAACGGAAATTCCCAAGATAAAAGTATCCGATAACGCCGCAAAAATAACAAACCCCGGGTTTAAAAACATTTACCGTGTGTATGACAACAAGACGGGTAAAGCGGAGGCCGATTTTATTGCTTTAAGGAGCGAAAAGCCGGTTGATACCTCAAAACCGCTCGTTCTTACACACCCGACCGACAGGTGGAAAAAAATCACTTTTACGGATTATCGCGTAAGAGGCTTGCAGGAACAGATAATAAAGGACGGCAAATTAGTGTACAAAATGCCTACTTTAAAAGAAATAAAAAAATATTGTCAGGAGGAACTGAAAAGTTTCTGGGACGAATACAAGCGTCTTGACAGTCCGCATGTTTATAAAGTCGATTTGTCCGACAGTCTTTACGAATTAAAGAGGAGTATGCTCGCGGAGTTAAGGGGCGAATAAATTTAAGGGAAGGGAAGCGGTTTGAATTTATCAAAACGTAAATATAAAAGGGAGGAAGTCGAAAGTATCGTAAAGAGTCTGACCGACGATTACGAGGAGCGGCTTAAATCCCAGAAAAACAGAATAAGTTCTCTGCTTTCGGAAAACAAGCGGCTTACAAGCGAACTTGGCGAATACGAGGACAAGGAACGGCTTATTATATCAACTTTAAAAGACGCCGAAGAAAAAGCGGAAGAACTTAAAGAAAACGCGAGAATGAGATATTCTCTCGTGGTCGGGAAACTTAAAAATTTTTCGTCCAGATGGGAAAAATATTTCGGCTATATCGTTGAAAAATATCCGTTTTATCCGGAAGTGGTAAAAGCGTCGGCGACAATGAAGGGAATCAAGGAAATTCTTGACGGCGAAGACGAAGAGAAAACCGTAAAAAAAGCGGACGAAATACTGAGCAGAGCAGAAGGAAAAACGGTAAAACGCAATGTGTTTGACCCGAAATCAAAAATAGAGGCGTATATTGCGGCAGAGGGAGACAACGGCTTTAATTTAGATGAAGTTTTGAATCCCGGCGAATTGAAATTGGAGGATTTATGCAAAGAACTGGGACTTACAGAAGACTGATTTACGCATTGATTCCTTTAATATTGCTAATTTTTCTGATTTTGTTTGACCAGATAACCAAGTCGTATTTTGTCGTTCGGCTCGCGGACGGCAAGGTAAACTCTGTCGGTTCGGAGAAAATTACCGTGATAGAAGGATTCTTTTACTTTTCGTACACTTACAACACGGGTG
Organism: uncultured Clostridia bacterium; assembly: GCA_944376035.1. GTDB lineage: Bacteria > Bacillota > Clostridia > Christensenellales > Borkfalkiaceae > UBA1259. Next base: position 2,814 of record CALWBJ010000049.1, read on the forward strand.
CGGCGTGGAGTTTTCTTGCAAACAAAGAATGGGGACAGATTTTTTTCAAGATATTGACCGTATTTGCACTTATAGCGTTTTTCTTTTTCTATGTATATGTAAATAAAAAAGGCTATAAGTGGCTGAAAATAGCAATGATATTCATAATCGGCGGTACGATAGGGAATTTTATTGACAGACTCTCATTTAACTGTGTCGCAGACTTTATAAGTTTTGTATTCGGTTCTTATCATTTCCCCATATTCAATATGGCGGACGTATATATGACGGTCGGGGTGATAATGCTTATAATTCATTATTTATTCCTTGACCCGAACGCGGTATTTAAAAAGAATGGAAACTCTGAATTATCGGATAACGGCTGAGGATGAAAATAAGCGTGCCGATGTATTTTTAAGTGAAAAAAGCGGTAAAACCCGCTCGTATATAAAAAATTTATGCGACGAAGGTTTTTTAAAGATAAACGGTAAAATTTCCAAGAGCAATAAGATTCTTAAAACAGGCGATAATGTCGGGTTAAATATTCCCGAAACTAAAAACCTCGATATCGAACCGCAAAACATTCCTATAAAAATTATATATCAAGACGATGATGTAGCGATTATCGATAAGCCGCAGGGAATGACCGTGCATGCAGGTAACGGCACTGACGGAGCGACGCTTGTGAATGCGCTTTTATATCATCTTGATAATCTTTCGGGCATAAACGGCGTAATAAGACCGGGAATAGTGCACAGAATCGATAAAAATACTTCCGGACTTCTTGTGGTCGCCAAGAATGATAAGGCGCACCTTTCGCTTGCTAAGCAACTTGAAGACAAGACCTGTCGCAGGATTTATCTTGCGCTCTTAGAGGGCGAGGTTAAAAACGACACAGGGCATATAGAGACAAAAATAGGAAGAAATCCCAAAGACAGGACAAAAATGGCCGTAGTTGAAAACGGCAGAACGGCTATAACCGATTATAAAGTGGTTAAAAGGTTTGAGGGATATACATTATGCGAATTTTCTTTAAAAACGGGAAGAACGCATCAGATAAGGGTTCATGCTAAATATTTAGGTCATCCCGTTGTCGGAGATAAAGAATACGGTATAAAAAAGCAGAGGTTTAATCTTAACGGTCAACTGCTGCACGCCGCTCGGCTTGAATTTGTACACCCCGGTACAGGTAAGAAAGTATCTTTCGTAAGTTCTCTTCCCGAATATTTTAAGGAGATTCTCGGAAAACTTAAAGAAAAAAAGAGTGATTTTTTATTACATATTTAAGGTTTTGCTTTATTGTAATAAGTGATAAAAGTTTCAGATATAATTTTATTACCGAAATTTTGGAAATTTTAAGGTAATGAAATGTATTGGTTTTATTATATAAATAAAAAATTAAAAGAAAAAAATAAAAGGAGTAAACAAAAATGGGCAAATCCAACAAAAACATTCTCAACTTATTTTGCTTTATCGCTTTGATAATTATAGCGATACTCATCCTCATCAACAATTTACTGCCGTTGGTCGGCGTAAATGTTTCGGGACCGTTTTTCAGCGCATTGAATACGATAAAAGAAATACTGATTCTTATCGTGATAGGTCTTTACGCATATTATTTTGTTGCAGGCAAGACCAAGACCTGGAAAATAATTTACTGGATAGCGATAGCGCTGTTTATAGTAGGAATAATACTCATTTGGTTTTAATTTAAGGAAAGACACGTGGCTAAACCGTTAGTGGCAATAGTCGGCAGACCTAACGTCGGCAAATCGACGTTTTTCAATAAAGTTGTCGGCAAAAAAATTTCAATAGTAGAAGATTATCCCGGGGTAACCCGGGACAGACTTTATGCCGACGCAGAATGGTGCGGACGGAATTTTACCCTTATAGACACGGGCGGGCTGGAATTAAAGTCCACCGACGAAATGTGGGTTCATATTCAGAAGCAGGCTGAAATCGCAATCGAAACGGCAGATGTGATAATCTTTTTTACGGATGTAAAAACAGGAATGAACTCTGCCGATGAAGACGTCGCAATGAAACTCAGAAAGTCCGGAAAACCTGTTGTTCTTGCCGTCAATAAACTTGATAATTATAATCCCGATCTATTGTATGAGTTTTACAATTTAGGGCTTGGCGAGCCTTACGGTATATCCGCCGAACACGGACTGGGCATAGGGGAACTTTTAGACGAAACAGTCAGTCTTTTTCCCGAAAGCGATGACGGCGACAAGGCGGAATCGATTAAACTCGCAGTGGTGGGAAAACCCAATGCGGGTAAATCGAGTTTATGTAATAAATTGCTGGGGTTTGAGCGTACCATTGTGTCAGACATAGCGGGTACTACTCGCGATGCCGTCGATACGGATTTTTCTTATAAAGGTAAAAATTACACAATAATAGATACTGCAGGAATAAGAAAGAAAAAGAGCGTAGAAGAAGACCTCGAATACTACAGCGTGCTCCGTGCGTTGGGCGCGATACGCCGTGCAGACGTTTGTCTTATTATAATCGATGCCGAGGCGGGAATCACCGAGCAGGACGTAAAGATTTGCGGCTATGTTCACGAACAGGGTAAACCTTCCGTAATCGTTATGAATAAATGGGATCTTATTGAAAAGGACACTAATACCATAAATAAGTTCAACGACGATTTGAAAGAAAAACTCAAATTCATGGATTATATCAAGCCGATATACGTTTCCGCGAAAACAGGTCAGAGAGCGGAAAAGATTCTCGAACTTGCAGATACCGTGCTTGAAAACAGCCGAAGAAGAATTACGACAGGGCAACTGAACGACGTTATATTCGATTGCGTGAGGGTAAACGAACCGCCGTCCGTAAACGGGAAAAGGCTTAAAATTCTTTATTGTACGGAAACGGGCATATCACCTCCTACTTTTGTATTTTTCGTTAACGAAACGGCGCTGATGCACTTCTCTTACAAAAGATACTTGGAAAACAGTCTGAGGCGGGCGTTCGATTTTTCGGGAACGCCGATAAAACTCAACGTAAGGGAAAAGGAAGATGAAGACTGAAATTTTGATGTTGATTCTTTTCGCTCTGGGCAGTTACTTTTTCGGCAATATCAACTGGGCGATTTTAATTTCCAAACTGAAAAAAAAGGATATAAGTAAAATGGGCAGCGGCAATCCGGGTACTCTCAATATGAGCAGGAATCTGGGGCTGAAACTCGGACTTTTGACTTTTTTTCTCGATATCAGTAAAGGCGCTGTTCCGACTCTTATAGCATACTTTGTTTTCAGGACGTTCGGAGATTTTGCAGGTACTGAATTTGCGATAAGTGATTTTGCCGTATACCTTTGCGGTTTCTGTGTGGTTATGGGGCATATTTACCCGGTTTTTCTTAAATTCAAGGGCGGGAAAGGTATTGCGTCCACCATAGGCGTTCTTTTGGTGTGCGAGTCGGTAAGCGGCTGGGAATGGGTTGTCGTTATGATAATGGCACTCGTTGCCGCAGTCGTATTTATCTATCTTACCGAATTCGGTGCTATGGGTTCATTTATAGCGATAACTCCGCCGGCTATAAGCGGAAGTATAAGATTGTTTTTAAAGTACGGAGGAGATAAACTCGAAACCTGCATGGCTTTTTATATAGTAACAAACATGCTTATACTCGCCATATGTTTTTTCACATGGTTTGCGCACAGAAAAAATATAGAGCGAATGCTGGCGGGCGAAGAGCATCCCACTTCCATTAAAGAAATGGTCGTAAAGATGAAAGCAAAGAAAGCGGCGGAAAAAAGTGACGCGGCAAAAAAACGCAGTGATACAGAGTCTTTAAAAGAAAACAACACGGTAGACAGTTCGGCAGGTAAACAAAGTCTTGTAAAGCGGGAAAAACAAACTGAAAATGAATATGTTTTTCAAAGCGAGAGCGGGGAAAAGCCTGCTGAAACAGAAGAAAACAGCGCGGAAAAGTCTTCTTGAAACCGTCAAAATACGTCAATTTGCAAAAAAATAAAAAAAATTTCATAACATTGCAAAACCTCTCATATATTACTTGTGTAACGTGTGGGAGGTTTTTTATGGAAAAATACGATATCTATAAAGATATAGCATCGAGAACGGGCGGAGACATCTATATAGGGGTAGTTGGTCCTGTCAGAACAGGCAAGTCCACTTTTATAAGTAAGTTTATGGAAAATATGGTTATACCTAATATATCCAACAAACTTCAAAAACAGATAGCGACCGATGAAATGCCGCAGTCTGCCGACGGAAAGACGATAATGACGACCCAACCCAAGTTCATACCCGCGAACGCCGTTAAAGTTCAGTTTAAAAACAAAGCAACCGCAAACGTGCGGCTGGTAGATTGCGTGGGATACCTTGTGGAGGGTGCAGTCGGACATGAAGAGGATTCCAAGCCGAGACTTGTTCAGACTCCGTGGAGTAACGAGGAAATTCCTTTTGAGAAGGCTGCCGAAATAGGCACCGAAAAAGTAATAAAGGATTATTCAACAATAGGCATAGTCGTAACTACTGACGGCAGTTTCGGTGAAATACCGAGGAATAACTATGTCGCTGCCGAAGAAAGAGTTATAAATGAACTTAAATCGCTCAAAAAACCTTTTGTAATAGTATTGAACAGCAGTACGCCTACCACTGAATCAACGTTAAAATTATCGGTAAAAATGGAAGAAAAATACGGTGTACCGGTATTATGTATGAATGTTTCGGCATTGAGCGCTGAGGAAATAAATACAATCATGGAGAAAGTTCTTCTTGAATTCCCCATGTATAATTTCAACGTTGATATTCCTAAGTGGCTCAACGCACTTCCTGCGGATAACGTGATTATTTCCGAGATGCTTGACAGAATAAAACAGGCATCGCAGAAAGTAAATAAAATGCGTGATTTTTCTCTGCTTAACGATGCGTTTGCCGATAGCGAAAATTTTAATGAAATGGAGTTGAAAGAATTGAAACTCGGTGAAGGCGTTTCCGATTACACGGTTTCGGCAAAAGAGGGACTGTTTTATAAAGTTCTTTCCGACGAGTGCGGCGACGAAATTCACGACGATTACGAATTAATGACTTTTATAAAATCTTTCTCCGATTCCAAACGCGAATACAGTAAAATAAAATCGGCGTTGAAAGACGCAGAGGAAACGGGATACGGTGTGGTTTTACCGACGCTTGAAGAAATGAATCTCGAGGAACCCGTACTTGTTAAACAAGGCGGAAAATACGGGGTAAAACTTAAAGCGTCTGCACCTAGTCTGCACATTATGAAAGTTGATGTTTCGACAGAAGTCGCTCCGATAGTCGGAACCGAAAAACAGGGCGAAGACCTCATAAATTATCTCATGGGTCAGTTTGAAGACAATCCCGCCGGAATCTGGGAAACCAACATGTTCGGTAAATCTCTACATGATCTCGTAAACGAAGGACTTTCAAGTAAACTTGTTGCAATGCCAAAAGAGGCTCAGGGGAAAATCCGTAAAACACTCACCAGAATAGTTAATGAAAATAAGGGCGGAATAATTTGTATTTTACTTTAAAATACACTTGACAAAACTTCCATACCGTGATATTATATTAGCGAACACTAATATAGGTGAATCGGTATGGAAGTTTGTTTAAGTAAGAAACATGATTCTATAAGAAAAAAGTTGCTTTCAAGCGAAGAATACGGTAAAAAGGTGACGGAGGCAGGAAAGATTTTCTCTCTGCTTGGCGAGCCGAACAGAATGAAAATAATTCTTGCGCTAATGGAAGGGGAATTATGCGTTTACCACATTTGTGAGATCACGGGGGCAAAGCAGTCGGTAACATCGCAGCATCTCAGGAAACTTAAAGACAGTCATATAGTAAAGAGCCGGAAGGAATCAAATCAGGTTTTATATTCCTTGCAGGACGAACACATCGCTACAATAATAAAAACCACGCTTGAACATCTGAATTGTAACAACGACTAAAATAATGTAAATCAGAGTAAGAATTTTTCGATTAAAATATTTTTTAAAAGGACTGATTTTATTTATAATAATTTTACAATTATTTGCATTCGTTTTTATAAAATATTGTAAAAATAAACCTTATAAAATAAAATGATTGGATAATAAATTTATTTATTAGCAATATAAATATTTACAGTAAAAGATAAATTTATTTTAGCATGCAGATTCTTACTTATTAAAAGATAATAAGGTATAGGTAAAACTTAAAAAATAAAAACTAAAGGATAAAACTTATTTGTGTATAACAAATAGAGTAATATAAATACAAGGCAGTTAAGCAGAAATATATTGCACCGGTAAATTTATTTGATAATTAAATAAATGGCAATTAAAAATGTTATTGCAGTAAAAGATAAATTTATTTAGTGCTCGGATTCTGAATTATTGTAAAAAATATAGCGAGATTCAGAGAAGTAAAAAATGTGAAGGCAGAATTTTCACAGTATTACAATAAAAAGTGAAAATAATAACACATAGAACAAAACCGGCAACAATAAACTTCACGTCGGGAATATTAAACCTCACACGCAATATTAACTTTACAGTCAATATTAATTTTACAGTCAATATTAACTTTACAGGCAATATTAACTTTACAGGCAATATTAATTTCATTTATTGCCTCTAAACAAAAATATAATATTAGCATATGATAATATTATAATATTATTTTATAATTATTAAACTAGAAAATATTTATAATTAAGGAAAAGCATATGATATTTCCCGCTATTCTTACGGGCATAGAATATTTAGAAAAATAAGGTTGATAAATAGTTGTAAAAAGGGTATGATAATTACCGTTTTTACTGTAAATATATATCATTTATGAAAATTGGACTTATAAAATCGGCAAATCAAAATATCTGGTAAATAATTTTTAATGATTTTAATTAAATTTGAGAGGTGAATTATGACGGAAGAAAAGCATGCAGAAAAAAAGAATCTTTGCAGTGCTGAAAAAGAGCATGAAAAAGAAACGCACGGTCCTGTATTTTGCGAATGCGGACATTGTCATACATCCGAGGTAAGCAATAAAAAGAATAACACCGAAAGTTTTTTAAGCCTTTACGGGAAAACTTTAACTAAAATAATTATAAGTGCGGTACTTATTATTTTAGGATTTATTCTACCTGTTGAAGATATTTTTGTTCTGTTTATTTTTATTGCGGCGGCATTGATATCCGGGTACGAACTGATTATAGGATGTTTCAAAGGTGTCATAAAAGGCGAGTTTTTCGGAGAAGATACTCTGATGCTTTTAGCGGCGACAGTGGCGTTTTTCGTGGGGCAGCCTTTTGAGGGGGCGCTTATTATCCTGTTGTTTTCGATAGGCGAACTGATGGAAAACATAGCAACGGATAATTCGAGAAAAAAAATAGCGGGACTTGCGGAACTTAAAAGCGAATACGTAAATCTTGTTACCGAACACGGTGTTATTCAGGTATCGCCAGAAAAGGTAGAAATAGGAAGTATAATCGAGATAAAAAGCGGTGAGCAGGTTCCGATAGACGGGATTTTGATAAGCGAAAATGCGGAGTTCGATACCAAAGCGGTTACGGGTGAAAGTAATTACTGTTCGGTTGAATCGGGCGGAAAAGTATACAGCGGCTCTCTTAATGCAGGTAAAAATGTTATAAGGATAAAGACTGAAAAACTTTACGCGGACAGTACTGTCGAGAAAATAATATCCACTGTTGAAAGCGCTACGGCACAGAAAGCAAAGAGTCAGAAATTTATAACTGTTTTTGCAAAATACTATACGCCTATAATAGTGGCGTTAGGTATATTGATAGCAACAATTATCCCGCTGTTTGACGGATATACTTTTAATAAATGGATTTATAAGGCGTTATCATTTATTGTAATATCATGTCCGTGTTCTTTGGTTATTTCAGTGCCGCTCGGATATTTTATAGGTATAGGCAGGCTTGCAAAGCAGGGAATACTTGTAAAAGGCAGCAACTATCTTGAAGTGCTTGCAAAAGTTGATACGGTAGTGTTTGATAAAACCGGTACGCTTACGAAAGGCAATTTCAAAGTAGAAAAAATAAATATATATGAAGAAGATAATGCAATAAATGAAAAGTATATCTTATCTGCCGTAAAAGCAGTAGAGGAAAAGTCAAATCACCCGATAGCAAAGGCAATTTGTTCACATATAAAATATAAGAGCGGAATAAGTGCTGAAAACATACGGGAAATTCCGGGTAAAGGAATGACTGCGTTATACGACGGGAAAGAAATAGTGATCGGCAATTCAAATCTAATGAAAGATTATGGCGTGGCAACAGATAAAAAAGATTTTGCGGGAACGGTAATATATGTGTCTTCGGATAAAAAACTTCTTGCGGAAATATTTATTGCAGACGAAATAAGAGAAGATGCCGCAGATGCGATTAAGCGTTTGAAAGCCCTCGGCGTGAAACACACGGCAATATTAAGCGGCGATTCAAATGAAATCGTAAACAGTGTAGCGGACAGACTTGGTATAAGCGAGCGTTACGGCGAGATGTTGCCGGAAGGAAAAACAGACAAACTTAAACTGCTGAAAAAGCGTTCGGAAAGTAAACTCATGTATTGCGGGGACGGTATAAACGATGCTCCTGTTCTTGCAATGGCAGACGTGGGTGTGGCAATGGGCGGACTTGGAAGTGAAATAGCGGTTGAGAGTTCAGATGTTGTAATAATGAACGATAAGATAGATAATATTGCAACTTCGATAAAACATGCCAAAAAGGTTCGCAAAATAGTGGCAGAAAATATTTTTGGTTCTGTAACCGTGAAAGTTGCCATAATGGCTATAAGTATATTTTTCGGAATACCTGTTTGGATTGCGATTTTTGCAGATGTAGGAGTAATGATACTTGCAATTCTCAATTCATTGAGAAATTACAGGCTGTAACGCCATAAATATATTCTGAGAAAGGGCGTCAAAAAAGCGGCTACCCGAACGTAATTTACGTTCGGGTAGCCGTAGTTTTTCAGAAGTTAAGATAAATATGTTTTTAAATAAAGGAAAAATTAGTCAGTAATGAACTTTTATATTAAGTTGTAGAAAAAAGTTTAATACAATAATAAATACTGATAGTTATTTTTTATAATTGATTACAACTTTTTCCAGTAATGCTACTGCGGCATACATAAGAGTAGCGAGTATACAAAGGACAACCGTTGCCGCCATAACAAGGTCAAGTTTAAATACCTGCCCGCCGTAAACAATGAGGTATCCGAGTCCTGCCCTGGAAACCAGATATTCTCCCATAATGGAACCAATCCAAGCCATTCCCACGCTTATTTTAAGCATGCTTATAAATGTAGGAAGACTGCCGGGCATAACAAGTTTTGTAAGTATCTGAAACTTATTTGCGCCCATGGAGCGGAGGAGAAGTATTTTGTTCGGGTCGGTTGCTAAAAATCCGTTGAGCATAGTTATTATAGCCACAATAATGCCTATAAGAACTGCCATAAAAATAATTGCTTTACTGCCGCTTCCGCACCAAACAATTATTACAGGTCCCAAAGCGATTTTAGGAAGGCTGTTAAGTACAACTATATAGGGTTCGAGAACTCTTCTGCATCTTTCTGACCACCAAAGTACAAGAGCGATAGCATAACCTGCGAAGACGGCTATGAAAAAGCCGAGCAGTGTTTCGTACAGCGTAACGCCCATGTGGTAAAAAAGATTATTTTCGGTAATCAGTGTACCTATTGTAGTAATTATCTTTGACGGGCAACTCGTTATAAAGGAATCGATAATTCCCGTTATTGCAAGTATTTCCCAAAGCAGCAGCCCTAATATAAGGATAGCGAATCTTAATATCCAGACTATTGCGTTTTCGGTTTTTACCTTTTTTAAGTATAACGCATGCCTGGGGGAGAAGTCGTTATTTTTTTTCATCAGTTCAGTTCCCTCCAGATTTTTTCGAACCATGATCCGAATTCGGGGTTTTCTCTTCTGCGCAGAGGCGAGTCTCCTTTTATCTGAGGCTTGTGAACGCTTTTCACCTTTGACGGTCTGGCGGTAAGCACTAAGATTATGTCAGACATAGAGATTGCTTCCGATATGTCGTGAGTAACTAAAACAGTAGTTTTTTTCTCTTCTTTTATGATGTTGTAAACATCGTCGCAAACGGAAAGCCGAGTCTGATAATCGAGTGCCGAAAAGGGCTCGTCTAAGAGGAGTAGTTTAGGCTCGGATACGAGTGTACGTATCAGAGCCGCCCTCTGTCTCATGCCTCCTGAAAGTTGGTCAGGGTAGTTTTTTATAAAGTCTTTCAGTCCGTATTTTTCGAGAAGATTAAGTGCGTATTTTCTGTTTTCCGGTGTATTTTTCCCTTTTATTTCGAGTGGCAAAAGGACATTTTTTTCAATTGTCCGCCAGGGAAAAAGTTGGTCTTTTTGTAACATGTATCCGAGACTTTCGTTTCTGCCCGTTAGTTTTTTTCCTTCGAAAGAGATACTTCCGGAAGTCGGTTGAAGCAAACCGGCGATAAGCGAGAGTATGGTTGTTTTCCCGCAACCCGACGGTCCTATTATAGAAACGAACTGTCCGTCGTCGCAAGAGAAAGTAAGATTTTCAATTGCGGTTATTTCGTCGGTCATTGTCTGATAGGTGAAAGACACGTCTTTTAATTCCAAAAGTTTATTCATCGTTTTATCCGCCGTAAATCTTATTTGATATGAATTAACCGAAGACTGCTTTTGCCAGAGAGTTATCTACAATTTTATCGAACGGCGCTCTTTCCGTAAGTTCTCCCGCGCTGTCCATGATATCTTGTAATCTGTCGAAACTCGCTTCGGTAGCCTGTAAATCGGTTTTCCATGCATCGATACTCTTGTAACTGTTAATAGACGTCTCTATTGAGTCGATAGTAGTTGACGGAAATTGTTTTACGATGCATTCCGCTACTTCTTTTGAAGATTTTTCTTCAAGGAATTCATGTGCTTTTTTAATTGCTTTAAGGAAAGATTTTAAAGTTTCCTGATTATTTTCTATATAACTTCCGAGCGCTATGAATGAGGTATAGGGAATTTCTCCGCCTTGTTCGCCGACGCTCGCGACGATGTGCCACTTTCCGGTCGCCTCATATTCCGACGCGGTGGGTTCGAAAACCGTACAGTAATCGGCAGTTCCTTCGAGGAATGCGCTTGTCATAAGGTTAAACTGGACGTCGAAATTAAGGTCGTAATCAACGGTATTCTGCATATCGAGTTCTTTAAGTATATATTCAAAAGTCATAGCGGGGACGCCGCCTTTTCTGCCTGCAAGGATTTCTTTTCCTCTTAGGTCGGTCCATTCGAAGTCGGGTTCATCGTTTCTTGACACAAGGAAAGCCCCGTCTTTTTGTGTCAGTTGTCCGAAAACCTTGGGATAATCGGCTTTATCCTGATTATAAACGTAAATAACCGTTTCAGGTCCCATTAGTCCTATATGTGCGGTACCGGATAATACCGCGGTCATCGATTTATCCGCGCCGCCGCCGTTAGTGAGGTTGACTTTCAGGCCTTCCTCTTCAAAGTAGCCGTTTTCGATTGCGAGATACAGCGGTGCGTAGAATACCGAATGGGTAACTTCGTTAAGTTCGATAGTTTTTAAATTCCCTTGGGTATTGTTACATGCCGAAAAGGGAATAAGCATAAGTATAAAGGTCATTAAAATTGCTGAAATTTTTTTCATACACAGTCTCCGTACTTTATTGTTCTATAAAATATAATATGAATTG
>CALWBJ010000050.1 GCA_944376035.1 uncultured Clostridia bacterium
CATAATTAAGGCCTCCTTTTTTTAACAGAATTTTTGCCCTAAAAAAAATTTTTATACTATTGAAATAAAAGACTTAAAATTTTTCCGTTGACATAATAATATTTAATCTGTTATACTTATAATATAGAAGGTTATGTTATGAAAAAATTAAATAAGGAATTGAAAAAGTTGCTCATAATATCACTGGTAATAACCGCGATGCTAATATCGGGTATTCCTTTTATAGTTTTCGGAGCAACGAAGAATATCACCCTGCTATTGGTAGTTGGAATAGTTTTTACGGCAGTGGGATTTTACGGAACTCCTATTGCGTGGGTAATGTACGGCGAAAAACACAAATTGAAAAGAGTGGTGTTTGCAATAACGGGCGAACATCTTATGACCGTTCAAAAAATCGCCTCTCAACTGCAATTAAGCGAAGATGCTGTAAGAAATTATCTGACTACATGCTTCAATAAAGGCTACCTTATCGGATATTTAAGAGACGGAGATAACATCATAGAAAATAAAGACATGGCAGATAAAGACCGCCTTATATCGGTCAAATGCGAATTTTGCGGAGCGCCTTACACATTCAAAGCAAGCGACCCGAACCCCCTTTGCCCTTATTGCAGAAGCGCGAGAAATACTCAAAAATAATTTATAAAATAAATTAAAGTTATGCTAAATCTTTTTTATTCTTAAAAATCGTTAAAAAACTCTAAATAACTTTCCATTTAAAAATTTAATACGCCGCGCGGAATTTATTCCGCGCGGCGTATTCTTTATAAAATTATTTATCGGTTATTATTTATTAAGGTTTTTCTTCAATGCATCGAGTTCTGCGTAAAGTTCTTCGGGTACTCTTTCGCCGAGTTCTTTATAGAAACTTTCGATTCCTTCCGTCTCTTTCTTCCAGTTCTCCACATCGATTGAAAGGAGGTCTTCGATTGTCTCTTTGGTTACGCCGTTAAGTCCTTCGATGTTGATGTCTTCGGCATGAGGTACATAACCGATAGGCGTTTCAACAGCATCGACCTTGCCTTCGCAACGGTTGATAATCCATTCCAGAACTCTGAGGTTATCGCCGAATCCGGGCCATATAAAGTTGCCTTCGTCGTCCGTTCTGAACCAGTTGACATTGAAAATCTCGGGTTTATTCTTGATTTTCTTGCCCATTTCAATCCAGTGTCTGAAATAGTCGCCCATATTGTAACCGACAAACGGTCTCATAGCCATGGGGTCACGTCTTACAACGCCTACCGCACCGGTTGCCGCAGCAGTCGTTTCACTTGCCATTATAGAGCCGACGAATACGCCGTTATCCCAACCCTTGGACTGATAAACCAGCGGAGCGGTCTTTGCTCTTCTTCCGCCGAATATAATAGCGGAGAGCGGAACTCCGTCGGGAGCCTCGAATTTATCGGAAAGGCAGGGGCAGTTGATTGCGGGAGCGGTGAATCTGCTGTTGGGATGAGCGCCTTTGATGGGTTTGCCGTCAGCGTCTTTCATATCGCCGTTCCAGGGATTTCCCTTCCAGTCAAGAGCATTCTTGGGAGGATTTTTGTCAAGTCCTTCCCACCATACCGTTTCGTCGTCGAGATTTTCAACAACGTTGGTGAAAATGGTGTTTTTCATCGTGGACAAAAGCGCGTTGGGGTTGGATTTCATATTAGTTCCGGGTGCAACGCCGAAGAAACCGTTTTCGGGGTTGACAGCCCAGAGTCTGCCGTCTTCGCCTACACGTATCCAGGCGATATCGTCGCCCACGCACCAAACTTTATATCCTTTCTTCTTATATATTTCCGGCGGAATGAGCATAGCAAGGTTGGTCTTGCCGCATGCGCTCGGGAATGCCGCCGCAACGTATTTGATTTCGCCCTTCGGATTTTCAATACCGAGAATAAGCATGTGTTCAGCCATCCAGCCTTCGGTCTTGCCGAGATAGGAAGCGATACGGAGTGCAAAGCACTTTTTACCCAAAAGCACGTTTCCGCCGTAGTTGGAGTTGATGGACATAATCGTGTTTTCTTCGGGGAAATGGCAGATATATCTCTTTTCTTCGGAAAGTTCCGCATAAGAATGGAGACCCTTTACGAAATCACCGTCGCCGAGTGCATCCATAACCTTTTTGCCGACCCTGGTCATGATAGCCATGTTGAGAACGACATATATAGAGTCGGTAAGTTCGATACCTATTTTGGAAAATTTACTTCCTACCGCACCCATCGAATAAGGAATGACGTACATGGTTCTGCCCTTCATAACGCCTTTGAAAAGTCCGTTCAGAAGTTCGAACGCCTTGCTTGTTTCCATCCAGTTGTTTATAGGTGCCGAATCGTCTTTATTTTTGGAGCAGATAAAAGTTCTTCCCTCTACCCTTGCGACGTCGTTTACGGTTGTACGATGTAAATAGCAGCCGGGCAATTTTTCCTGATTGAGTTTTATGAGAACTTTTTCTTTCACAGCCTGCGCTCTGAGTGCGTCGAGTTGTTCTTCGCTGCCGTCTATCCAGACTATCTCGTCAGGCTGACAGAGCGTTTTGCTTTGTTCGATAAAGTCCAAAACTTTCTTGTTTGTCGTCATAATATATCTCCTTTTGGTATTTTCGGCCCGCAGCCGGATTTTTGACCTTGATTGTAAGAAACGGAACAGAAAAAATCTTTATTACAGACAGTTATTCTTCTAAAAAATACTATAAATGTTCAGATTTATTATCGCCTTTTAATAGTATTTAATGTAGTTTTTTACCTTTTCGGAAGGCAAATCGGAATAAAACTTTCTTGTGCCGCAGTATACATTATACCACAAGAAAATTTTAAAGTAAAGGCATTAAAAGCACTTTAACAGGTTTTATTCATTTTTTCAGACTGTCTGCCAACAAATATCAATCAATTATTTTTTATAAAAACTTGACTTCAAACTTTACGCAATCCGAATGAGTCTGCAAATTTATAGACAGGCAAAACCCGTAAGCGTACCTGTAATTATTATTTCCATTTGAACGATATTTATTAAAATATTCGACTGTTTTAAACAAAAAAAACAATAAACCTTTCTTTTTTTGCGTGTTAAATCATATATAATATCATAGAAACTACCGTGTTCGGAGAAATAATATGGAATTTATTAAAAAAGTCTTGGTTTTAAAGCAGGTTACCGAAGGATACCAAGTAGGCGGAAAAACCGTAAGCGGAATTTTCCGCATTGAAGCAGAATCGGGAGTAGCAACTCTTTTTCTCTCCGTTATAAACTTATCCTCTGCCGGAAACGGCTCATTCCGATTATATTTTACCGACGGCAACAAACGGCTATGTGTTTTCGATCTGGGCAAACGCCCCTTCTCATTAACCCGAACTCTCGATAACGTTCCCGATTTTTCCAAAGGCATTTCGGCGGGTATAAGTTATGTATGCGACGGACTGCCGGTACTCGTGGCTTATTCGAGAACGGCCGACTCTAACCTCTCCGTTTCCGACTTTAAAAAGATGATTTCCGAAAAATGTATCGAAGAGAGAAAATCGTTCATTGAAGAAAAGGTCAGACTTGAACGCGAACGAAAATCGGCAAAAGAAGATATTTCTTTACCCATGATAGAACACGGCGGCAATCCCCAGTCTCCACCGAGCGCAAACGCCGATACGGGATTGGACTGCGAAAACTTATCGGATACCGCCCCAATCGCACAATATGACGACGAAGTGGTCGCTACCGAAAACTACTTTGAAAAAGATAATGACCTGCAACAAAAATTAGAAATGATAAAAAGGTTGGATAAAGATTATGTACGAATTGAAAATGCTGTGCCTTCTTTCGGAAGCGAAAAAGAAGAAAATAAAAGCGGGGCGCACTCTTACGGCTTTTCGGATGAAACAGACTTTGGTGGCGGCGAAAACTATAACGAACATTCCCCCTACTACGACACTGTCAAAGACGAACTGTTCGGTGTAATGGAAAAGTTCCCCACAGAAGAAAGACTTTCCGCAAGTATTCCTTACAGTAAATGGGTAAAAATAAATTATTCCGAAAGCAAATATTACGTAGTGGGACTTGTTAAAGAACACGAAAAAGAAAAATACATATGTTACGGAGTACCTGCAAAATATTCTCCCGAGCCGCCCAAAGAACTCAAAGGCTTTTGCTCTTTCGTTCCCCTTTCGGTGTTCGATATGAAAGGCGACGGATACTGGATGATGTTTCAGGACGCGGTAACCGGCGAATGCATTAAAATGAATAACTGAACAGGTTTTGTTAGCGGAATTTCAACAACACACATAAACACTTAGAACCTAAAACCTACAACTTAAAACTTAAAACTTAAATATGAAAATTTAAGCCTGAAATAAAAGATGAATTGTCAAACTAAGAGCAACACTTTTTAAGATTTAGTTC
>CALWBJ010000051.1 GCA_944376035.1 uncultured Clostridia bacterium
CGACATGGGCAAAACCGAGTGCGGAGACGATATAGAGCTTAAGGTCGAGGGAAAAAGTATGGTTCTTACTCCCGTTTCGGTAGGAAATCCGCATGCGGTGATTTTTGTTCCCGACGCAGAAAAAGAAGCGGTCGGAGTTTTGGGACCTGTTATTGAAAAAGACAGCCGTTTCCCCGACGGCGTAAACGTGGAATTTGTCGAGGTTAAAGACAAAAACACTCTGCGTATGCGTGTCTGGGAGCGCGGCAGCGGAATAACCATGGCATGCGGCACGGGAGCGTGCGCTTCGGTAGCCGCGGCGGTAAAAAAAGGGTTCTTCGTTCCGGGCGAGTTCGTTACCGTAAAACTTGACGGAGGAGATCTGAGAATAAAAACTGAAAAGGACGGGTCTGTCGTAATGTGCGGCCCCGCCGAGTTCGTTTATGAAGGAGAAACTATATGACAATGCCTAACATGAATTACGCTGATCTTAAAGATTCCTATCTGTTTTTCAGAATAGCGCAGAAAACAAAAAAATATCTTGAAGACAATCCGGACAAAAAACTTCTGAGGCTGGGAATAGGCGATGTATCGCTTCCTTTATGCGACGCGGTTATAAAAGCCCTTCACGAGGCTGTTGACGATCAGGCGACCAAAGAGCGGTTCCACGGCTATATGCCCGAATGCGGCGCGCCGTTTTTACGAGAAATAATAGCAGATTATTATAATAAAAGAGGGGTAAAAATAGCCGCGGACGAAGTTTTCGTATCAAGCGGAGCGAGCGACGAACTCGGGGACATACTCGACCTTTTCGACAGGTCGGCAACGGCGCTTGTAATCGAACCCGCTTATCCCGCTTACGTTGACGCTAACGTAATGGCGGGAAGAAAAATATTGCATTTAAGTTCGGGCGAACATAACGGATTTCTTCCGCGTCCCGACAAAAGCGTAAAAGCGGATATTATTTATATCTGCTCGCCAAATAACCCGACGGGCGCGGTTTATAACCGAGCGCAGTTAAGTGAATGGGTGGATTTTGCATCCGATAACGGTTCGGTCATACTTTTCGACGCGGCTTACGAAGCCTTTATAGAAGAAGATGATATACCGCACAGTATTTTTGAAGTGGAAGGAGCGGAAAAATGCGCCATAGAAATCTGTTCGCTTTCCAAGACGGCGGGATTTACCGGTACAAGACTGGGCTATACCGTGATACCAAAAATGCTTGAAAGAAACAATATGAATTTCAACTCAATGTGGGTAAGAAACCGCACTACAAAGACTAACGGCGTATCCTATATAATACAAAAAGGCGGCGCAGCGGTATTTACACCCGAAGGTCAGAGCCAGATTAAGCGCAATATTGCACTTTATAAAGAGAATGCAAAGTGTATAATGAATGCGCTTGATAGAATCGGGATATGGTATACGGGAGGCAAAAACGCGCCGTATGTATGGATGAAGTGTCCCGACGGAATGGGAAGTTGGGAGTTTTTCGATTTGCTTCTCAACAAAATCCAGGTTGTGGGAACGCCCGGCGAGGGATTCGGAAGTTGCGGCGAGGGTTATTTCAGATTTTCATCGTTCGGAAGTCCGGAAGATACCAAAGAGGCGGCTGAAAGACTTCAAAAACTTTTAAGCGGAAAAATAAAGTAAAAACTTTAAATTTCGCTTTATATAATTATAATTGATAAATTTAACTCTCCTGCGGTTAAAACGCCGCAGGAGAGTATTTTTATCTGAAATTTATTTTTTTTAATGCAAAACCGATTTTTATGTGTTATAATTTATGAAATCCGATTTTCGGTAAATAATATAATAGGGCGTCAGATATGGTTTATAAATTAAAACAATAAGTTTTATTAAATAAAAACAAAAAAATTCAGTTCGGCAGGTAAAATTTTTTGCCGAAAAATAACGGAGGTAACATGAGCGGAAGATTAAAAGTAAAAGGTATGGGGAGACTTTCATTAAAACCCGACAGCATAATCATCGATTTAAGGATAGACACCGTTGATAAGGATTACGGTAAGGCAATGAAAGAGTCTTCAATTAAACTCGAATCATTGTACAAACAAACAGAACAAGTAGGTCTTGATAAAAATTCGGTAAAAATGAATGACTTTTCGGTAAGTTCACGCTATGAAAACAAAAAAGACGCCGATGGAAATTATATAAAGGTATTTTCGGGATTTTGCGTTACGCATCAGTTGAAAATAGAGTTTGCTAACGATATGACGGTTCTCAATAAATTATTATATGTTTTATCGCAAGGAAAAACCGAGTGCGATCTCAATATAAGTTTCACGGTTAAAGACAAAGAATCTCCAAAGAGTCAACTCTTGAAAGCGGCGGTAAAAGACGCCGGCGATAAGGCTAACGTCATTGCTTCCGCGGCAGGGAAAACTCTTAAAGACATAGTATCGATAGATTACGGCGCGGAAGGGATAAATTTAATTTCTCCGACAAGATTCAATGTTCGAGAGGCAATGGTAAGGGGCGCTTATGCGGACAACGGCTACGCGGATATCAACCCCGACGATATAGTATTATCTGATACCGTAACGATTGAATGGGAAATCGAGTGATTTTGATTTTAGTAAAAGGTAATTGATTATTTAAAATTTTCTGTTTTACAAGTAATTTTTTTATAAAAACATAAAAAATAAAATTATAATAATAGATATAAAGTTAATTAATCACATTCTCAAAAAAACGCATAAAAAGATAACTTAAAAAATATAAACGAATAAACACCGCGCCCGTTTTACCTTACAAAGCCGTAAAACGGGCGCGGTGTTTTATTTATTCAATTAAATTTAATAACGCCTTATTTGTTTTTTGATTTGGCAAAAATTTTAAGAATAAGTTGCAGAATTCTGAGTACGGCAACTACAAACTGCATAACGTACTGAACCATGTAACTGCGATAAATTTTCTTTACTGTCAGGCTTTCTTCGGCTGTCAGAAGAGATTTTTCATCAATCATTTGTTCCGCGCGTTTTATTGCCTTTCTTTCAACGGGAATGTTTAAAAGAGTTACAACAAAGCCGAACGCAATAAATACAAATCCGAGAATAAGAGCGACTATCGTGAGCAGTACGGTCTGTAAAACAAAAAGATCGAGAATAAGTCCTATCGCCACCAGCGGAACGAAAAGGGCGGGGGCGAATATAGCGAGACCTTGCAGTCGGCTTCTTAAAATCATTTTTTTATCTCCGTCCCGATGCTGTTCGGCAAGCGCGACTTTCTGAACAGCCATTGCGGCAGAAGTCAGGCTGGTTTTGTTTATCGTAAGCATACGAAGGTATATCGTTTTTTTGGATATGCTGTAATGATTTCCGAAAAACAACGTGCGTAAAAACGTACATTTTTTAACTTCAACATCGGGCATACCGTTTTCGTCGAGAAGTTTTCTCGCCAACTCACCGCCCGTAAGACCGAGCGAGTTATCCGTTCGGTTACCTTTCCAGTAACCTACCGCAACGAATATCTGACTGATAAAAGTCGCTATAATAGCAAGGCCTAAGAGTATGCTCACCGCAACGTATAAAACGGTGGGAACGTCAGGTGTTGCCAAAAGATTAAACATTTAGATTTCTCCTTATATAAACTTTTACTTTTATAATACTTTATATTTGAATTTATTAAAAAATTATAAATTTATTATAAGTAATATAAATTTATCTTCATAAGAATAATTTTTCAGATGTTTTAATAATTATATAGATTTAAATTTATAGTTATTTACCTAAAAGTTTTATAAAAACTTATTAATTTATAATATTAGATAATAAGAGAAATAAGAAACGCTAAAACCGCTATTCTTCCTATTGCAGAACAAAATCTGTAAATTTTTCTGTTTTTTTCTGCTAACGGGTCTTTAACGTATACTCCTTTATCTATAAAAACTTCCGCTTCGGAAGTATTGCGTACCGCTTCAACGGGCTTGTTGTCTTTTACCCCGCAGTAATGTGTAAACATAAAAACGGGAGGCGTCTTGCTGTCGGCAATAAATTCAACCGTACAAGAGAGCGAACAGAGAAATTTATTATATTTCGGGGTAAAAAGCCCCGCTATGCCTATTATCCAGAAAAACAACGCGTAAAGAAAGAATCGACCTGAGGAAAATTCCGAACGGCGTAAAAATGAAATAGTTACTTTTTCGCCCTCTTCGGCTTCGATATCGACGTATTCTCTGTCGTTTTTTATTTTTACGGGTAATAATTTGCCGTCTTTATATGCGCATACGTCGCCGCGGTTCAATAAAAATACCTTCATAATCCACCCGTTACAAAGAAAAGAAGGTTACGGAGAAAAAAACCGTAACGACAAGGCTTAATATAGCCGAGATTATTTTTGCCGTTCTTTTTTTACCGTCGGCTTTAAAGGCAAGATAAATGCTTAACCCGAAAATTATTACGCAAACCGCAAGCAGAACAGGTATAAGTGTTGAATAAACTTCTTTTATTCTTTCAGTAACGGCAGATATATTTTCCATTCCGTTTTTGTTAAAAAGCGCTCTGAAATCTTCGTTTAGCAGCAATAAGAAAAGACTCAGAACGGTTATAACAATGAGAATCAGAAAATAAAAAGCCGTTGCCAATGTAAAAGCAATCTCTACTATTCTTAAAAGCGCGGGAACCGCTGCCGCAGCCGCTATCAGCCAGTTCAGCCTCAGCAAAGTAGAGCACAGACGGTTTTCAAACTGTTTTTTTTCAATTTGTCTATATAAACTTTTTTCCATTTGTTTTATTCTAACATATACTTGACACTTTGTCAATAGTAAATTTTATAAGCGCTTTTATATCCATTAAAATTATTATAAAGCCTAACTGAGAATGACACAAAAACAAATTACCCATACTTAATAATATAAATTTATGTTACGGAAAAATTTAAGCGGTATGAAAAAAACCATATCTATTTTTTTAACACTTTTAATTATTATATGCGGAATTTTTTTCTGTCTGAATTATCAATATTCAGATAAAGGAACTGATTTTGAAAA
>CALWBJ010000052.1 GCA_944376035.1 uncultured Clostridia bacterium
GGCGTTTTCGCCCGCTATACCGCCGATGTTTTCGTCACCGTGAACTCTTATACCCGAAAACGAACATTCGCTCACTACACCATCTTTCATATTGTATCCGACTACACCGCCGAGGTCGGAGTTATTCGTACCTGCGACCACCTGAGACGCGTCGGTATACCTCTGCGCCAAAACTTTACCCGAACCCGATACCGAACACTTAGTTATCGTTCCCGCGTTTATACCTGCTATGCCGCCCGAATAACTGTATGTACTGAGCGATTTTCCGCCGCTTTCCGTACTGTTCCATGCTCCGAAACATCCGTTGCTCACGCATGACTCTATTCTGCCGTAATTAAGTCCGACTATCGTTCCGCCGCCGATACGCGCTTTTACTGTTCCCGTAGACGATTTGGAAGTAACTATTTTACAATTAAGAACTGTTCCTTTCTTTTCGTTTGTACCGACTACTCCGCCTGCTATTCCTCGGCTTCCCTGTCCGTCGGCGAGCGAAGTATCGAGCGCGTTGTTAAGACCGCTCGAACCGACCAGTCCGCCCGTGCTCGTTACGTTAGCGGTAACGGTTATCTTTTCGATTTTACCTTCGTTAAAATCCGCAATGGTTCCTATACTGTCATAAGAGCCTGACGATACGTTACCCGCTACGTTTACATTGTATACATAACCTTGTTCGCCTACTTTGTATATAGCGGCACAGTTACTGTTTTCAAGAGTTATGGTTTTACCGTATCCCATGAAAGTTCCGTTGAATACGAAATCGCTCTGCTCTTCTCTTGACGTTTCTATCGTAATATTCCTGAAAAGTCTGAAATGCGTTCCCGCCTCAACATCAGACTGATTGACTTTCGTAAAGTCCTTGGCTGAACCTATAAGATAAGGATTGGATTCCGTACCTTCACCGCAGAAAAGAAGTTCTTGTGCCGTTGCTGCCGCCTCGGTAAAATTAGTATCTTTTACACTGGCGCTGTATAATCCGCCCTGAGGTATTTGTGAAGGAGTGAATGTAACAAGATAATTTTCGCTGTCAAAAGTTACGGTTCCTTCAAGAGTCTGACTTTCATTGCGTACGTTTGTAATTATAACTTCGTAGTCTGCCGCATCGGAAACCGCTTTCTGCGACCATACGAGTTTACTTGTACACGCTTCGTCTGCAATACCGAGGTGCGTTACGTATCCGAATACCTCTCTGTATCCCGCATATAACGTCATATCGGAAGTTACTATGCCCGTGTCAAAATTCCAAAGCGTATCGCTTTCAAACGTTTCGCTGGTGTACCAACCGGTGAAAATATAAGAATCGTTTTCAAATGTAGGGTCAGCCGGTTTGGATACCCTTCTGTTTTTCAGTACTTCCTTGATCTCTCCGTACTGCTCGCCTTCTACAATAAACGTTACTTTGCAGTAATTGCTGCTGCCTGTATCGCCGCCGCCGCAACTGCATCCGTATCCGATAAACATTCCCACGGACACAATTAATGCAATGAGCAATGCGATAATCGTTAAAGACCTTCTTTTCTTCACCTTTCCGTCCTCCTTTGCTTTACGTTTTTACTTTTGTAATATAAAATCCGACAAATGCCTTATCTTTTCGCAAAAGCGAAAAGATAAACGGCTAGCCGTTTTTACCGGTTTTCAGCCCAGATTATGTCTTGTTAAATTTATATTTTTAATTTGTTTTTATTAAACAATATTTTACATCAACACATCTGTTTTGTCAAGACAGTTTTCGGAAAAACGGGTATTTTTACATAATGTTTTCTTATATTATTACTATTTTTTTATTTTTTTAATTTTTAATGTATATAATACAATTTTTGCTTTTTATTATAATTATAAATTGCTTTTTTTAAGGCAGAGTAATATAATATTATAACTAATTTTTAAAAAAACTGAAATAGTGATGAACTAAACATTACCCGTTTTTAAGCGTTTTTTAAAAAAGCAATAATATTTAAAGAGGCTGTTTTTATATGGATAAAGCACAACTCTATTACGACAAAATGACAAAAACACCGGTTGCAAAACTGATTTTGCTGCTCGCTGTTCCGACCACGCTTTCCGTGCTTATTTCCAATATATATAATATAGTCGACACTTACTTTGTCGGATTTTTAGGTGAAAGCGCACAAGGCGCGATAGGAATTGTATTTACCTTACAAGGCTTTATACAGGCTTTCGGATTTATGCTGGGGCACGGTTCGGGTACTTTTGTAGCCAAAGAACTTGCAGATAAAAACAGCGACGCGGCAACAGTATACGTTTCTTCCGCTTTTTTCTTCGGAGGCTTTATAGGTATCATTATAACCGTTCTGGGACTTATTTTCCTTTCGCCGTTCATGGTCTTCCTCGGAAGCACTCCTACCATACTTCCCCACTCCGAGCAGTACGGATTCTGGATAATTCTTGCATGCACGTTCATGATATGCTCGCTTATTCTGAACAACAACCTGCGTTACGAAGGTAAAGCGCTGTTTGCAATGATAGGACTTATTCTCGGCGCGGTTTTAAATATTTTACTCGACTACTTATTTATTTTCGTTGCCGGCCTGGGCGCGGGTGGTGCGGGAATGGCGACCGCGTTCTCTCAGGTAGTAAGTTTTGCCGTACTTCTTATAATGTATTTAAAATACGCCCAAAGCACCATTTCTTTCAAAGCGGCGTCAAAACACGCTGATATTTATTTCTCGGTCATTAAAGTGGGACTTCCGTCCCTTATACGACAGGGACTTGTGGCGGTTTCGGGCGGAGTCCTCAATAACGCAATCAAACCTTACGGAGACAGCGCAATCGCCGCCATGACCATAGTAAACAAATACTCTTCTCTGATTATATGCATATGCCTCGGCATAGGTCAGGGTTTTCAACCTGTTTCGTCTTTCAATTACAGAACAAAAGATTACGACAGAGTAAAAAAAGGTCTTATAATCACCGTCGCTATCGGATTTGTTTCGGTAGCGGTTTTCGCAGTCGCGGGAATTATTCTTTCAAGAGAAATAATACTGTTTTTTCAGAATTCGCAAACGGTCGCCGACATAGGCTCGCCCGCGCTGATTTACGCCTCGATAGGTCTGCCCTTTTCGGCAATCAGTATCCCCGTAAACATGCTTTACCAAAGCATAAGAAGAACGGGCATAGCGGCTACTCTCGCCACTCCGCGCTCGGGCGGAGTGTTCATACCTTTGCTTTTAATACTTTCTTTCACGTCGGGACTTCAGGGCATTATTATCGCACAACCTCTCGCAGATATAATTACCGCCGCTATAAGTATTCCTTTCGCAGTAAAATTCACAAAAACAAAAAATTATCGGCAAGACTGAATCTGCCGATAATTTTTTTATACGCATTTTTTATACGT
>CALWBJ010000053.1 GCA_944376035.1 uncultured Clostridia bacterium
GCTTTCGTGCCGCAGGAATACTGGAATATTAAAGCCGACGTAGAACCCGAGGGCAAAAGCAACTTCAAAGTGCTTTTAGTAGAAAAAGCGGGTAAAAAGAATAAACCCAAAAACGCCGAGGAAGCAAACCTTGTCGAAGAGCAACTGAAAAACTCGGAGTTTTACGTAAAATCTGTAAAAAAGAGCGTCGTTAAATCCCACGCTCCCGCGCCGTTTATAACAAGTACCCTTCAACAGGACGGGTCAATCAAACTCAATATCACCGCTCCGCAGGTCATGCAGATAGCGCAAAGACTTTACGAAGGCGTGGAAACGCCGAGGGGAAACATCGCGCTCATTACTTATATGAGAACGGACTCGGTCAGAATTTCCGCCGAGGCGCAGCAGGCCGCGCTCGGGTATATAGCGGAAAATTTCGGCAAGGACTATGTTCCCGCCCGTCCGAATATATATAAAACAAAAAAGGACGCGCAGGACGCGCACGAGGCAATCCGTCCCATAGACGTAAGGAAAACTCCCGAAAGCCTTAAAGATATTCTGGATAAGAATCAGTACCGCCTTTATAAACTTATTTATGAGCGCTTTATAGCCTCGCAGATGTCCGAAGCCGTATACGACAGCATGTCCGTGGAAGTGGGCGCTTCCGATTACGTTCTGAAAACAAGCGGCAAGACAATGACTTTTAAAGGCTATACCGCTGTTTATGACGACACGAAAAAGGAAGAGGACGAGGAGAGCGGCAATATGCTCCTTCCCGCGCTTACCGAGGGTGAAAAGTTAAAACTCAACGCTATTTTAAAAGAGCAGAAGTTTACAAAACCGCCCGTCAGATATACCGAGGCAACGCTTATTAAGAATATGGAAGATAAGGGAATCGGCAGACCGTCGACTTATGCAACCATTATGGCAAAACTGTCTGACAAAAAGCGCGAGTATGTGCATAAAGAGAAAAAATACCTCGTGCCTAATCCCATAAGTTACGAACTTATTGATTTTCTGATGAAATATTTTCCGGATATTATGGATATATCTTTCACCGCGAAAATGGAAAACGACCTTGACGATATTGGCGAGGGCGGTAAGGACTGGCATAAACTCATAGCCGATTTTTATCCGCATTTTGAAAATCAACTTAAAAGTTCGAGACTTACCGACGTCATATGCGATAAGTGCGGTGCAAAAATGTATATAAACAGCGGAAGGTACGGCAATTATTACGCATGCTCGAATTATCCCGCCTGTCAGAATATAAAATCGGTAAACGAAAAAGTGGTAATTCCCACGGACAGAATCTGCGATAAATGCGGCGGCATGATGGTGGAAAGAGAGGGTAAGTTCGGCAAATTCCTTGCCTGTTCTAATTATCCTAAATGCAAAAATACCGTGTCACTCAGCGAAAACGTCGGGATTTGTCCCGAGTGCGGAAAGCCTACCCGCAAGATGGTTACAAAAGCAGGCAAAGTATTTTACGGCTGTACCAATTATCCCGATTGTAAATTTATGAGTTGGGATATACCTACGGGAACGAGGTGTCCCGAGTGCGGCGCGTATATGACAGAGGTAGACGGCAAGATAAAATGCTCGTCTAAAAAGTGTGTTACAAATGCCGTTAAAAAATCAGGTTGAAAAAGTCAGAATAATAGGTGCTGGGCTTGCGGGTACCGAAGCGGCGCTGTATCTCGCGGGAAAAGGTATAAATGTACTGCTTTGCGATATGAAGCCGAAAGAATTTACTCCCGCGCACACGAGTGAAAATTATGCCGAACTCGTATGCTCCAATTCCTTAAAAAGTAACGACGTTTACGGAAACGCGGCGGGGCTTCTTAAAGAAGAAATGCGGATTTTAGGTTCTGCAGTTATAGCGGCAGCGGACCGAGCCGCCGTTCCCGCGGGAAATGCCTTAGCGGTCAACCGCGATGAGTTTTCTTCGATACTTACCGAAAGTATTAAATCCAATCCGCTTATAGAGTGTGTTTCCGAGCGTGTGGACGATATAGATTTTAACGAATACTCGATAATAGCGACAGGGCCTCTTACTTCGGGGCCACTTGCGGAGAAAATTAAAGAAATATCGGGAGGCGGGCTTTATTTTTACGACGCGTCTGCTCCGATAGTATCTTTTGAAAGCATAGATATGACAAATGCCTTTGCAGGCGACAGATATAATAAAGGCAACGGCGACCATATAAACTGCCCGATGAATAAAGAGGAATACACGGAGTTTATCGACGCGCTGCTAATCGCAAAACGGGCGACTCTTCACGATTTTGAGAACGTTTCGGTTTTCGAAGGTTGTATGCCGATAGAAATCATGGCGGCGCGAGGCAGGGATACATTAAGGTTCGGACCGCTTAAACCCGCGGGGCTTGACGACCCGAAAACAGGCAGATGGCCGTACGCGTGTCTGCAACTGCGAAGAGAAGATAAAGAAGGAAAAATGTATAATCTCATTGGTTTTCAGACAAATCTTCTTTTTTCCGAGCAAAAGCGCGTATTCGGAATAATACCCGCTTTGAAAAACGCCGAATATATGCGCTACGGCGTTATGCACAGAAACACATTCATTAACTCCCCGAAAGTTCTGAATAAGGACTATTCGCTGAAAGAACACCCGAAAACTTTTTTTGCGGGGCAGATTACGGGTGTAGAAGGGTACGTCGAAAGCGCGGCGAGCGGACTGCTCGCGGCAATTTACTTAGAGAGAAAAATCAAAGGGAAACCTTTTATTCAGATATCTGAAAATACGGTAATGGGCGCGCTCACGAAGTATATAACGACGGCAAACGATAATTTTCAGCCCATGAACGCAAACTTCGGGATACTTCCCGTGCCGAACGCAATAATAAAAGATAAAAATTTACGCAAAAAAGCATTGGCGGAAAGAAGTTTAGACTTTGTCCGCCGATTCAGAAAGGAGATAGAATCATGAACGAATTTATGGGGACGACGATCTGCGCCGTAAAGAAGAACGGAAAAACGGCGATAGCGGGCGACGGACAGGTAACATTGTCGCAGTCGGTAATTTTTAAAAACAA
>CALWBJ010000054.1 GCA_944376035.1 uncultured Clostridia bacterium
GCGTGGGAAGGCGTTATTCCGAACCTCGAAAGGCGATATAAAGAGACCACGAGCGACTTTACAAAGAGCGAGATAGAGCGTTATATGAATGTATGCCCATGCGATACCTGTCACGGGAAACGACTGAAAAAAGAGGCGCTCGCGGTTACCGTCGGAGGAAAAAATATTTCGGAACTTACCGAGATGTCGGTAACAAATCTTTATAATTTTATAGAAAATCTTAAATTAAGCACCACTAACACCATTATCGCACAGCCGATTGTAAAAGAAATAAAAGCGCGGCTGAACTTTTTAAAGGACGTCGGACTCGGTTATCTTACGCTTGCGAGAAGCGCGGCTACGCTGTCGGGAGGCGAGGCGCAGCGAATAAGACTTGCGACTCAGATAGGGAGCGGTCTTACGGGAGTGCTTTATATTCTTGACGAGCCGAGCATAGGTCTTCACCAGCGCGATAACGAAAAACTGCTCGCAACGCTGAAAAAATTAAGAGATCTCGGCAACACGCTTATCGTTGTAGAGCATGACGAAGACACCATGCGCGCGGCGGATTTCATAGTCGATATAGGTCCAAAGGCGGGCGTTCACGGCGGAGAGGTCGTCGCAGCGGGTACGGTCGAAGATATCATGAATTCTCCGCGTTCGATAACGGGCGATTACCTTGCGGGAAGACGGAAGATAGTCGTACCTGCCGAACGCAAAGAGCCTGACGGCAGATGGCTTGAAATAAAGGGAGCAAGACAGAACAATTTAAAAGGCATAGACGTAAAATTCCCCGTAGGATTATTTACCGCGGTAACCGGAGTATCGGGAAGCGGCAAAAGTTCTCTTGTCAACGAGATAGTTTATCCCGCGCTCGCGATGCGCCTTAACCGCGCAAAAGTGCGCGAGGGAAAATACGATAAAATAGAAGGAACAGAGTATTTTGATAAAATAATAGCGATAGACCAGTCCCCGATAGGCAGAACTCCGAGGAGTAATCCCGCGACGTATACGGGTGTTTTCATGCCTATCCGCGAACTTTTCGCGTCCACTCCCGACGCTAAGGAGAGAGGATATAAATCGGGCAGATTTTCCTTTAACGTGGCAGGCGGAAGATGTGAAAACTGTGAAGGGGACGGAATTATAAAAATAGAAATGCACTTTCTTCCCGACGTTTATGTGCCTTGCGAAGTGTGTAAGGGACACCGCTATAACCGCGAGACCTTGCAAGTTAAATATAAAGGGAAAAATATCAGCGAAGTGCTTGATATGACCGTGGACGAGGCATGCGAGTTTTTTAAGCCCGTATCGTCGGTATATAATAAAATAAAGACCTTGCAGGACGTCGGTCTCGGCTATATAAAACTCGGGCAGAGTTCTACCACGCTCTCGGGCGGAGAAGCGCAGAGAGTAAAACTCGCTACCGAACTCAGTAAACGCGGCACGGGAAAAACGGTTTACATTCTTGACGAACCGACCACGGGACTGCACAGTTACGACGTTGATAAACTTTTAAGCGTAATAGCGAGATTGCAGGACATGGGGAATACAATAATAGTTATCGAGCATAATCTCGACGTCATAAAGGTCGCAGATTACGTTATCGACTTAGGGCCCGAAGGCGGAGACGGCGGCGGAACCGTCGTTGCGGCGGGAAGTCCCGAACAAGTGGCGCAAATTCCCGGAAGTTTTACGGGGCAGTTTCTTAAAAAAATGCTTTGATATATTTAGGGGTTTATAAAAAGCAAACTTTGAGTGAGTAAAATAGTTTATAGCGGCAGAAACAGAAATAATGTATGCACATATATGCTTAGCCGAAAGTAAAAAATATAATACATTTAAGCATTCATAAGTAAAAAATAAAAACTTACAAATACTTACACAAAATCTTCGCCCGCCGCTTTCTTTCCGCGGCGGGCGAAGGCAAAATTTTATCAATCTTAATATTTTTTTCCGAAAAAACGTGCAAAAAATCAAAAATTTGACTTTTAAAAAAGGGTTTTCGGTTTTTTCGGAGTAATATTATAATGGAAAGTGTGTATAATAATTCAGCAGAAGATATATCTTAAAGAAAAAATTGTAATTAAGCAATACATTGATTAACGACAGCGTTGGAGATTAAAAATACGGAAATCAGGGGGGAACCGTGAAAGAAAAAACATTAAAAATCGAAAAAATGTTTCTTTCGCCTTTCGCTTTCAGATCGGAAAATACCGTCGGAAGATTAAGGGAGGAAGAACCTTGTCCGATGAGAACGGATTTTCAGAGAGATCGCGACAGGATAATCCACAGCAAGTCGTTCAGGCGTTTGAAAAACAAGACTCAGGTATTTTTTGCGCCTGAGGGAGACCATTACAGAACAAGGCTTACTCACACGCTAAATGTTTCACAGGTAGCCCGCAGTATCGCCCGCGCGCTGAGTTTAAATGAAGACCTTACCGAGGCAATCGCGCTCGGACACGATCTGGGTCATACCCCTTTCGGTCATTCGGGAGAGCGTATTTTAAATAAACTCAATCCCAAAGGGTTTGAACACAATATCCAGTCGGGAAGAGTGGTGGATTTTCTCGAATCGGACGGAAAAGGACTTAATTTAACGCGCGAGGTTGTGGACGGGATAATCAATCATAAAATGGCGTGTACGCCTAAAACACTCGAAGGCAGGGCGGTCAGCATCGCCGACAGAATAGCATACATAAACCATGATATAGACGACGCGATAGTCGGCGGATTTATAACTGCCGACGACCTTCCGAAAGACGCCGTAGAGATACTCGGTAAAACATCGGGAAAACGCATAAACAAGATGATATACTCTATTTATCTTGAAAGCGACGGCAAGAATCAGGTAAAGATGGAAAAACACGTCGAGGAGGCCACGGCCGCGCTGAGGGCGTTTCTGTTCGAGCGGGTTTATAACGATAAAACTTTCCGTGACGAAGAACAAAAAGCCGACCGTATGATTTCCGCGCTTTACGAGTATTTCAAAAAAAATAAAGACAAGTTGCCTGAATTTTATCTTCAATTAACAGAAAAATTCGATATTGATACCGTGCTTTGCGATTACATATCGGGTATGTCCGACATGTATGCCATAAAGACGTTTAAAGATATTTTTATACCCGATAACTGGAAGTTGTAAATGAGAGGATT
>CALWBJ010000055.1 GCA_944376035.1 uncultured Clostridia bacterium
AATAACTATTAATTTTATTGTTTAAATATTTTAAAATTCTTAGGGTTTTTTAGATAACTGAGTAAATTTTTTAACTTAATTTAAGGTAAATATACTAAAAATCTATAGGACTGTAATTTTTACTCAATTCTCTTATAAACAGTGTGCTTTCTGATTATCTTAAAATAAACATACTTATGAAATGAAAATAATGGTTTTGAGGGGTATTGGCAGTTGAGTTTTTATATTAAACGATTTTATATAAAGGAGTATTTTTTTAATTATTATTAAATAATTCTACGATATATTTATATAAGCTTTTTTCTTTTTTGCTTATACATTCTACGTTAGTATAAAGATTTTTGCTATCAATATTATATACGGAATCATTTATTATTTCGTAAAAGAAGTTAGTTTCGGTATTATAATAAAACGTTAATTTATATCCTTCGTCATAAGACACCGGGTCAGTATTTTTTTTAAGCAGCATTTGAAAGTTGTATTCATAAAAGTTATTTTCCGGTGTTAAATCTTCCTTAAATAAACCGCTGCCATAATCATAAGTATACTGTTCGTTCAGGTTTTCTAAAAATTTATAAACTAACTCTTCACCTTCAAATATTTTTGTTTGTTCGCCAAACGAAATTTTATAAACATGTGGAGGATGGTCCGTATAATTTTCCTGATCATATATTACTTGTTTAAAAACATTATATATTTGATTTTCAGTTCCTGAAATTTTTTCACAATAATCATCTATTTTTTTATCAGAAAAATGAAGTGTTTCAATCTCGTTTTTGAGTTCGAGTTCATACCACGCGCCGTCAAAAGCATATACGTGCGAAGAGCCCTTATATGTAACACCGTTTTCTAAATAAACAACAACTTCGTTATTATCATATTTATCTGAGCCGCATCCGATATTGTCTTTGTAAGTGTAAGTTCCTTTTATAGTTTCACCGTTTTTATTATATTCGACTTTTCCGTTCTTAAAAACTATTGTTGCATATTCACTATTAACGTATTCCTGATTGTAGATACTCCCACTTCCGTATGTTTGTCCGTCAATAGTGAAATTTTCCAAATACCATAAATCTAATTGATTTGGGTCCATATTACAGGAACATAAAAAGATACTTGCCATTGAAATTAAAATCGTAACAAGTAAAAAACTTATAATTCTTATCACTTTCTTTTTATATTTTTTCTCCATAATTTTTCCACCCTTTTTTATAATTATAACAAAGCAATATGAAAATTTCAATAAGTTCTAAAAAATAAGAGTAAAAATAATTTAATCACGAACTTTAGATTTAGATTTTAAACATATCGGTAAGTATTTGTTTTAACATTTAAAAAGTAAAAAATATAGTTGTCGATTATATAAGTCAATTTGTTAGTTTCCTTACATACATAACCATTTTAACTTTTTTGCATGTATAGTCATTTTTATTATTATGAAGTTCGTTCTGAAAAATATTACAAAATCAGAAACAGTCTGGTTTTCGGTACTTATTGTTTTAAGTGCCGTGTGCATGATTTTAAGTATAATAAGAATAGCGAGATACTTATAAAAATTTCATAAATCCGAAAGAATAAAATTTAAAACTATATATGCAATATATTGCATAAATTCAAAATTGAATAAATAGATATATATGTTAAATATAACTGAATATAATGTAGATTCCTATTTTTTTATTGGTTAGGCCGATTTTCTGTAATATTAAGAATATTAAAATTTAAAAATAGAATATGCAAAGAGTTGCATATTCTATTTTTTTATAAAGTATTCTTCTATTTGAGTAACTATTATTTGATTAACTATTAGTTTTATGTTTAAATATATTTAAATTATGTCAAACAGTATTGTTTGACATTTTAATATGTATTTCTTATACTGTAAAAGAACTTTTTATAAAACTTGTTGCAGGAGACTGATATTTTGGAAAATAAGTTCCTTGATGGCAAAATTTTACCTGTACTTACCGGTTTTGCTTTTCCGCTCATGTTGTCGTTATTACTTCAAGCGTTATACGGTGCGGTTGATTTGATAGTTGTCGGACAGTTCGGGACAACGGCCAGCGTTTCGGCGGTAGCAACCGGAAGCCAACTTATGATAGCGGTAACGGCAATCGTTACGGGACTCACAATGGGTGTAACCGTTCTTATAGGGCAGGCGGTTGGCGGGAATGACAATGAAAAAGCAGGAAAAGTTGTAGCAGGCATGATAAAACTTTTTTCCTTGGTCGCCGTAGCGCTTACGGCAGTACTGGTTGTATTTCCCGACTTTCTCGCACGTTTACTGAGTGCGCCGACTGAGGCTGTGAGTCAGACTGTAAGTTATATAAGAATTTGCGGCGCAGGTATGATATTTATAACCGCATATAATGCCATAAGCGGTATTTTCAGGGGTATCGGCAATTCAAAAACTCCTTTTTTGTTTGTCGCTATTGCGTGCGTAATTAATATTGTTCTTGATTTGCTTTTTGTGGCGGTTTTTAATATGGACGCTGCCGGCGCTGCGCTTGCAACCATTATCGCTCAGGCATGCAGTGTGGTTTTTTCTCTTTTATATTTGAGGAAAAAGAAATTGCCATTTTCGGCAAAGAAAACTGATTTTCACGAATGGGGTGCGGTGAAAAGCATACTTATTGTCGGTCTTCCCATAGCATTGCAGGATTTTTTGGTAAGCGTATCTTTTCTCATAATTACGGCTATCGTAAACAATCTGGGACTTGTTCAATCTGCAAGTATAGGTATCGCGGAAAAACTTTTTGTTTTTTTGTCTTTGGTGCCTATGTCTTTTCTCTCTGCTCTTTCGGCGTTTGTTGCTCAAAATGTGGGAGCAGGGGAGTATAAGCGCGCAAAATCTGCCTTGATTCAGGCGTGCGCTGTTTCGTTTGTTTTCGGCGTAGGTATGTTTTTTCTCACTTATTTCGGAGGACATATTCTTGCCAGGATTTTCTCCGCCGAGGATGATGTAATTGCCGCAACCGCTCTTTATTTCAAAAGTTGTTCTTATGAATACCTTATAATATCGGTATCTTTTTGCATGCTCGGCTATTTTAACGGACTGAAAAAAACCTTTTTCGTTATGTTTCAGGGGCTTTTCACCGCTTTTGCGGTAAGAATACCGCTTTCTTATCTTTTCAGTTCGTTTCAGGATACAAATATGTTCCTGATAGGAATTGCGGTTCCCGTTTCCGCCGCAGTAAGCCTTGTTATGTGCATTGTTTATTATCTTTTTATCAGAAAAAAATATCCTGCCGATAAAAATTCTTCTGACAATAATGCCGATAATATTTCATTCGCAGAGTCGGAACAATAACCCTGAAAAAAGTAGATTTTTTTCTTTAATCGAATGTTTTTATAAAAAAAATAATTTTAATTGTTTTTATCTTTTTTATTAAATGTCGTAAATTTTAGTTAAGAGAAATAAATCGTAAAAATATCAAAAGTGGTTAAATATGCTGTTAAAAATTTTATAAAAAATATATTATAAAATATATTATAATTTTTCGTGAAAAAATATAATTCGGCTTATATTGACTTAAATTATTTACACTGTTTATCATACGGTTACATTATTTTCAGTATCAGAACTTTTTTTAAGTACCTATTATTAGCAACCTGTTGCATATTTATATTTTATAAAGGGGAGGATTATGCCTTTTATTATAATCATCCCGATTATTTTGCTTATAGTTTTAGTTGTTTACTTAAAACAACCGTCTGCGCGCGGTAAGCGTGGAGAAAATAAAGTAAGTTTTGTAATCGGCGATACCGTTGAAAATGAGCAGTACGTTATCAATAACCTCACAATTTTGCACGAAGGCAAAAGTACTCAAATAGACCATATTGTTATAAATCCCCGTGGTATTTTTGTAATTGAAACAAAAAATTATTCCGGCGAAATTTACGGTAGCGAAAATCAGCGTGAATGGACACAGATTTTGGCTAACGGCAACGTGAAAAATAAATTATTTAATCCGTTAAAACAAAATGCCGCTCATGTTTATCATGTCAGGCGAATAGTCGGAAAAATGCCTGTTCATTCTTTGGTTGTCTTTGTTAAAAATAATACATCTCACATTTATGCAGACAATGTTATACCGCTGTCGGCTCTTAGCGGTGTTTTATCGTCCGGCGAAAATATCTTAACTGTTGGGCAGATGAAAAGGGCGTACAATTTGTTAGTGGCTAACAAAACGGAAATATCAACAGCGGAACATATTGAAAATATACGAGCACAACAATGGAAAGTTGAGCACGGTATTTGTCCCAGGTGCGGTGGCAATCTCGTTTTGCGGAATGGAAAATATGGAGAGTTTTGGGGTTGCTCAAATTATCCTGAGTGTAAGTTTACTAAAAAAGATTGAAATATTTTTTAATGCTACTATCTTTTGATAAAAAAGTTAGAATTTTTCTATGCCAGAATAGTTGATAGAACTAAAATCGATGGAAAACATAGCGGGAATATGATATTATAAAATTATAAGTCATATAAGTCAAAAATTATAATATATAACTATAAATTAAAAATTCTAAGTTTAATGATAGATGAAAATTGATAAGGGGAAGGTAATATATGGAAATACGACTTATTGAATGGTCGAAAGATAACCGTGAAAGCCCGGTAAAAATATGCAATGAGGTAGACAGAACGTATTTATCCGACGGACTTCCTTTTCCTTATAATCCGGAACATGCCGATGTATTTATTGAAAATATTTCCGCGCGTCAGGATAAGAGTTTAATAAGCGCAATATCGGTTGACGGTGAAATAGCAGGCAGCATTTCCGTCGAGAGGAAAAAAAGGAATTTGCAATTGACGCAGACATGGGCTACTTTTTGCGCCCTGATATGTGCTAAAAAGGCATTATGACAAAAGCGGTCGAGAAAATCTGTAATCTTGCATTTGAAAAGTTAAAAATAGAGCGTATTACGGACATTGTTTTCAGCCCCGATATTGCCTCCGAAAAAATTTTATTGAAAAACGGATTTTCGCTTGACGGAGTAATGAAAAATGGCGTTATAAAACGGAACATTATATGACTCGTGCATTTACGATAAACTAAAAGGATTTTTTAAAATTACATAATTACATATTTTTTTCAATTTAACTTTTCGCATAAATTGGTTTTAATACTGTAAAATCAATTAAAACAAACGTTGATTTTTATTTAAATAAACTTAAAGCCCCGAAAATTCGGGGCTTAATTTATGCCGTAAAATATGTTATCTGATAAGAAAGCGGTTTTACTCTGATTGTATCGCCGTCATAATTTATTTCAAGGCTTTCGTCATTTAAAAACTTTATTTTTACATATGTAACGGATAAGTCTGCAATTTTTTGTTTAAAGTATTCATCATTTTCATATCCTTTTGAATAAACATATTCATTTAGGTGTTTTTTATATGCTTCAATATTCTTTTTGTCCGCTGAGAGAGGAATTTTGTAAGGCAAGTCGGAAATATGAAAATACGACTTATCGTATTCTTCTTTTGTTATTTCTATAAGAGTTTCATCGAGCATAAAAGAAAAAAATGTTGTAAAGGTATACTGTGAAGAATTACTGTCCGTTGTACTACCGTTATAGTCTCCGTAGCCGTCGTTCGCGTTTAGAAAATAGGTAATTTCCTGTACTTCCATCCATTCGGAACCTTGTATGTATCCGTCGGATGCGGTATTATCCGAACAACCTGCAAAAGCTAAAGCAAACACCAAAACCGATAAAAAAACAATTAACCTTTTCATACAAACACCACTTAATACTTTTTATAATATTATAATACCAAGCGATAAATGAGTCAGGATTTAAAAAACAGGTTTTAAGTAAAAACAGATTTTTATAACGTAAAAATCAAACAGGTTTAAATATTGCTGTTTTTAGCGGGTTGTTTGGAGTCTTTTCTTCCGAAAGGAAGGGATTTTTTAATTTTATTGAAAAATCCCTCTACGCTCACAAGTCCGAATCCTACAAAAAGAGCGGCATTGAAAATAAGCATTATCGCGGTCAGAATGAAAAACGTCAGTACTGTTCCGAGTCGGGTGAGCAACATACTTTCAAGCATAAAGCCGAGAATAGCAGTCGGTACGGTAAACGCTGCCGAGGATATGAGAAACTTCAGATACTTAGGCTTTTCTTTACATTTTTTGTTAAGAAGAATAAGATTTAAAATTGTTGTCAGTCCGAATACGAAAGTAAATCCTACAAGCAGCGCGTAAACGCCTATAACAAAGGGAAGAACCCATATACTTATAAGCATGAAAACCGAACTGATTATGAAATAAACAAGCGTTCGTTTTTCAAGACCTATAGAATTAAGCATACTTGTGGAAAGGTTAGATATGCTCATGAAAAGCATCAGGAATGCCGAGGCTGAAAGGTACTTTCCGCATTCGTAACTGTCGAACACGATCACGCCTATTTCTTCTCCGCAAACCATAAATACTGGAATAAACAAACATGATATAAACGTCGTGAATTTTATTGCTTTTTCAATATCTCTTTTCAGATAATAATGTTTCTTTTTATAAAAGTTTTCGGCAATTTCGGGAATGAGAACGAGAGTAAACGAGCCGATAGGAGTAGTGGGTATGAATAGAAGCGGAATTGCCTGCCCTACAGCCGCTCCGAAAGCGCTCATAGCCTGATTGGAGGAAAATCCCGCCGCTATAAGCCGCATGGGCAGAATAATCGAAACCAGAGATATTACCATTGAGTTTGCCGTGCGCATGGCGGTTACGGGCAGGGCGGAGGCGAGTAAGGGACGGAATTCGGATACGGGGTTTCTCAGTTTGTTTTTCTTTATGAAAAATACTGCCGTCGCGAGTGTAAAAGAAAATATGTAACTTGCAAGTACCGCTATGCTTGCCCGCATGGCGCCGTCATATATGTCGGTCGCTCTGTTGATAAGGAAAATTCCGACTACTATCATGCACACTTCTTCGAGAAGTTCGATTATACTGTAAGGAAGAAAATCTTTGTTGCCCCAGAAAACGCCCCTAAGTACCGCATAGACCGATGTAAAAATAAGGCCCGGAAGAATGATCATAAACACGTTCATGCACCGTTCGTCGGCAAAAAGAAAGGAAAACTTATTTCCCGCGAAAAAGAAAATAAGACATACGGGAATAGCGACGGCAAGCGTAAAACATAGCCCCGCGGTTATTACTTTAAAAACACGGTCGGTACGGTTTTCGGCTTTATATTTTGTCATCAGCCTTGAAACGGTTATCGGCGTTCCCGAACAGATTATGGTGTACAAAAGTCCGAAAACAGAAAGAGCAACCTGGTAAATCCCGATACCTTCCGAACCAATCGTGCGGGAAATAAATATTCTGTAAAGAAAACCTAAAAATTTTTCGCTGACGGAAAATATAGTTACTACCGCCACCGTTTTAAAAAATGTTCTCAAAGTCCGCTCCTTATTCAAGTTATCTTGTCTTTTAGTATTCTATTCGCATTGAGCGGCAAATATAATAATGGTATGAAAAAGTTTTTTTATAGAGTGGATAAAGGCGACTCGCTATGCTCCGTATCCGAGCGTTTTGATATTCCCGTCGTAAAAATAATTAAGGATAACAGACTTTCAAGAGAAATCGAGGAAGGGGATATGCTTTACCTTGAAAAAGACGAAGGATATAAAGTTTATACGGTTTTGCCTACCGATACCGTTGAGAAAATCGCTGCCGCAAACAATACGAGTGCGGAAAGAATATTACAGGAAAACGGCATACCGTACGTGTATTTTTCTCAAAAAATTTTATTAAGCGAAAAAATTACCTGAATTTTTATGGGGAATTAAAAAAACGGCCGATAAAAAACATATATTTAAAATGTTTTTTATCGGCCGGATAAGTATTGTCGGGACTATCAAAAAAAACTTTGTATCAGGTAAGTTTTTATTTTATCACTTAATAAAATTTAACTGCTTAATTTTGTAAAATTTTAATAATTTATAAATTCCGTATTTTATATTCAGATTTTATTTAATCTTTTTTGTTTTCTGTAATCAGAAGGAGCAACTCCGTATTTGTTTTTAAAAATCTTATTGAAATATGAAACGCTGTTAAAACCAACGGCGTCGCAGATCTGCTGAACAGAGTGAGAAGTGCATTCAAGGTAATATGCCGCATGATTAAGTTTTATAAGATTAAAATATTCGGTATGCGGATGCGGATTTTTAAACGAAAATTTCCCGTCAAACTGGGATAACGATAAAGCGGCTTGGCGGGACAATCCCAAATTCGCGCTCTCACTATACGTGGACGGGAAAAAAATTTTAAAAAGCGACGAAAGTTTTTTGTGCAGGGAAAACTCGTTTGTAGTTCACAATCAGTTGCGAAGCGGGGAGATATTCGACGCAAGACTGTATTCTCCCGACTGGAATAAACTTGATTTCGACGATTCGGACTGGAAAAACGCCGTTACAGACGATAAGATAAAACCTTATTTTAAAAAGTGCGAATGCGAGCCGGTAAGGGAAATGAAAACCCTTTCTTATAAATCCTGCACTAAGACTGAAGAGGGATATCTACTTGACTATGGCGTTAACATTTCGGGCTACATACGTGCTTTTATCGACATGCCCGAGGGAACGGAAGTTGTATTCAGGCATGCGGAAGAAGTTTATCCCGACGGAAGGCTGAAACTGAACGGACTTAACGTTTTGTACCCGTCTGTGGATTTTCAGACGGACAGATATATTTGCGGAAAGAAAAATTACCTCTGGTCGCCTAAATTTACTTATCACGGATTCAGATACGTTCTTATAGAAGGGCTTTCCGCGCCGCCCGATAAAAAGGATATAAAAGCCGTAATTGTGCACCAAAACGTAAAGAAAATTTCCGAATTTAGCAGTTCGGACCGATTGCTGAATAAAATATATTCTGCGGGGATAAGGTCGGTACAGTCAAATATGATGTACTCGCTTACCGACTGTCCCACCCGCGAAAAGTTCGGATGGACAAACGACGCTCAGGCGTCTTGCGAGCAGATTTTAATCAATTTTGACAGTAAGCGTTTTTTTGAAAAATGGCTTGAAGACTTTAAGTTCAACATGCTTCCCGACGGGCAGATTCCCGCTATTGTTCCCACTCACGGTTACGGTTACGGGCACGGTCCGGTTGCCGACGGGAGTTTCTTTGAGATACCTTACAGAATTTATCAGTATACGGGAGACAGCGGCGCACTTATAGGTTGCCTGACGTATTTCAAAAAATATTACAACTATTTTACAAGCGATAAATGCGACGAAACCGACTGGCTCTGCGATTGGGACGGATTTACAAATCACGATATAGGAAAGGACTTTATAAGGCTTATTTACACGGTAAAAATCTGCGATATTATTATATTTACCATGAAATTTACGGGCGAGGATAGCGGCATATATAAAAGAGATCGTAAAAACGCCATGAAAGCCCTCAAAAAATTTATAGATAAAGACGGCCGTTGCAGTATAAATTCTCAGTCTGCCGTTGCCGCGCTTATTTGTTTCAACGCTGGCGATAAACATAAACTTATCGGGCAGTTGAAAAACATGATAGATATTAAAGGCGGGCACTTTGACTGCGGAATGTTCGGTATACAATATATTTATAAGGCGTTAAGCGATAACGGCGAGGGAGAATACGCCTATAAAATCATAACCGCAAAAGGCGCGCCCGGGTTCGAAAATTGGTTTTCCCGCGGAGCAACCACTTTATGGGAAACATGGGTTGACAGCGGCTTTACCGATTCGAGAAATCACCATATGTATTCAAACGTTTTGCAATGGTTTTTTGTTTACCTTTTGGGAATAAAAGCAGATAAAAATGCAGGCGGGTATAAAAAGGTTGAATTTTCTCCAACGGTCATTAAGAAAATGCGGTACTGTAAGGGCAGCGTAATAACTCCTTTCGGCAAAATATCGGTAAAATGGGAAAAACTCGGAAATCGCACCGAATATACGGTAAATTTACCTGAGGGTATAAAAGGTTATCATAAAGGTGAGCCTTTACATTCGGGTATAAATATTATAAATATATAAAAAATCTGAATAAATATAGAATATCTGAATTTAAAGATATAAAAGCACAAATGATTATTTTTTTGGAATCACAAGAGATTTTTAAAAAAGACGCCCCCGTCAATCGGAATAACCGATTGACGGGGGCGTAAATTTTATAATCCTTTTTAAAATTCTTATGGCTTATTTATCAAAAAGGATAACAAAGATTAAAATATTTTATAATTAAAATTGTGAAAAATTACAATTATAATAAAAATATCGTAATTAAATCTTAATTATTTGCACTCGTCGGCTTTGCCTGCGCAGCCGAGAACGTCTCTTAATTTATGTCTTACGAGTTCTTTTATGTTGGCTCTTGCGGGTTTGAGATATTCTCTGGGGTCGAACTTATCGGGATGTTCTGCAAAGAATTTTCTGATTGTTCCGGTCATGGCGAGTCTTAAATCGGAGTCGATATTGATTTTGCAGACCGAAAGGGTAGCGGCCTTACGGAGTTGTTCTTCGGGAACGCCGATAGCGTTGGGCATTTTGCCGCCGAACTCATTTACCATTTTAACGTATTCCTGCGGAACGGAGGAAGAACCGTGCAGAACTATGGGGAAGTCGGGAAGTCTCTTTGAAACTTCTTCCAATATATCGAAACGGAGCGCCGGGGGAACGAGTATGCCCTGTTCGTTTACAGTGCACTGTTCGGGTTTGAACTTATATGCGCCGTGAGAAGTTCCGATTGCTATTGCGAGAGAGTCAACGCCCGTTTTTGTAACGAACTCTTCGACTTCTTCGGGTCTGGTATAAGAACCTACCGCGTGTGAAACTTCGTCTTCGATTCCCGCGAGAGTGCCGAGTTCGCCTTCAACTACGACGCCGTGGTCGTGAGCGTATTCAACGACTTTCTTGGTGATTTCGATATTTTCTTTGAAAGAGTGGGAAGAACCGTCGATCATGACCGAAGTGAATCCGCCGTCAATGCAGGATTTGCAGGTTTCAAAATCGGGACCGTGGTCAAGATGCAGAACTACCGGAATATCGGGGCATTCGATGACCGCCGCCTCAACGAGTTTTACAAGATAAGTGTGGTTGGCATAAGCGCGCGCACCCTTCGAAACTTGCAGGATAACGGGAGCGTTCTCTTCTTTGCACGCTTCGGTTATACCCTGAACGATTTCCATGTTGTTTACGTTGAACGCGCCGATTGCATAGCCGTTCTTGTAAGCCTTGGCAAACATTTTTTTAGATGTTACAAGTGCCATATTTTTATCCTCCAAAAATTATACGTTAGAAATATAGAGGGAAAATTTCCCTTACTTCACTCATTATATCTTTTTTTATCGGATTTAGCAAATAATTTTTTTGCTTTAAATAGAAAATACTTTATATTTTCTGTTTTTTCGCATAAAACAGGAAAGATTTTTTGATTTTTATATTTTAAAGTTGTATAATACATATAAATAAAAATATAAATTAAAGAAAAATAAAGAATAAAGAAAGAAGAAAAAAACGGTCGTAAGCGGAAATTGGTCTGTCCGCTCGATTTAGGGAGGGTATATGCAGGATAACAGAATAAATTTACTTGCGAAAAATCTTGTCAATTATTCTTGTTCGCTTAAAAAGGGCGAAAAAATACTTATTGAGGCAAAGGGAATCGATTATATGCTCGTCAACGCCTTAATAAAGGAGGTTTACGCGGTAGGCGCATATCCGTTTGTAGAGATTTACGATAACAGGGTGTCTCGCGAACTTCTTATGGGCGAAACAAAAGAACTTGCCGTTTTAAAAGCAAAATACGATGCTTTCCGCATGGCGGATATGGACGCGTATATAGGAATAAGAGGAGGGGAGAACTGCAACGAACTTTCCGACGTTCCCGAGGCAAATATGAAAGCCGAAAGCGAATTTTATTCACACCCCGTGCACCACGAGATACGAGTAAAAAAGACCAAGTGGGTTATACTTCGTTATCCCAATCAGGGCATGGCGCAGCAGGCGGGAATGAGTACGGACGCTTTTGAGGAGTTTTATTTCAACGTATGCAATCTCGATTATTCCAAAATGGACAGGGCAATGGACGCGCTCAAAAAGAGGCTGGACAGCGCGGACAAAGTCAGAATTATCGCAAAAGACACCGATATAAGTTTTTCGATTAAAGGTATAGGAAGTAAAAAGTGCTCGAGCGA
Source organism: uncultured Clostridia bacterium (assembly GCA_944376035.1). Lineage (GTDB taxonomy): Bacteria > Bacillota > Clostridia > Christensenellales > Borkfalkiaceae > UBA1259. The sequence continues at coordinate 12,177 of CALWBJ010000055.1, forward strand.
AAGAAACATTCCCGACGGCGAAATTTATACCGCACCCGTGAAGAACAGCGTTAACGGCGTCATAACATACAACGCGCCTTCGGTAGAACAGGGGGTAAAACACGAGAACGTAAGTCTTACCTTTAAGGACGGTAAGATTATTAAGGCAACGGGAAGCCATACCGATAAACTCAACGCCATTTTAGATACCGACGAGGGAGCGAGGTATATAGGGGAATTTTCTTTCGGAGTAAATCCCTATATAGTAAAACCGATGGGGGATATTCTCTTTGACGAAAAAATATCAGGTTCCATTCACTTTACGCCCGGCTGCTGCTACGACGATTGCTACAACGGCAACATCTCGGCAGTACATTGGGACTTAGTGCAGATTCAGACCAAAGAATACGGCGGCGGCGAGATTTATCTCGACGGCGAACTTATAAGAAAAGACGGCATTTTCGTCACCGACGACTTAAAGTGCCTTAATCCAGAAAATTTAAAATAATAAAATAATAAAAAAGCAGTATAAAAATTTTAATAATAAACAATTTTAATAATAAAAAAACTGTAAAAAACTTTTATTCTTATCATAATAAAACTGAAATTTAAATTTTCGTAAATTTAAAATACGGTAAAAAATAATTGACTTAAAATTGCTAAAAAGATATAATATTTAAGAAAAATATTATAAATTAACATTTGGAGGACAGTAGAATGTCAAAAGTAACAAAAGTTGCAATCAACGGTTTCGGCCGCATCGGCCGTCTCGCTTTCAGACAAATGTTCGGCGCGGAAGGCTATGAAGTCGTAGCGATTAACGACCTTACCAGCCCCAAAATGCTCGCGCATCTTCTCAAATACGATACAATGCAGGGCAACTATGCGAGAGAACACGAAGTAACTTTCGCCGAGGCTACCGAAACCGAAAACGGCTATATAGTTGTTGACGGAAAGAAAATCACCATCTATGCCGAGAAGGACGCTAAGGATCTTCCCTGGGGCAAACTCGGTATCGACGTTGTTCTTGAATGCACGGGTTTCTATACTTCCAAGGCAAAAGCACAGGCTCATATCGACGCCGGCGCGAAGAACGTCGTTATTTCCGCTCCCGCAGGCAACGACCTTCCCACTATCGTTTACAACGTAAACCACAAGACTCTTACCAAGGACGATCATATCATCTCCGCTGCTTCCTGCACGACCAACTGTCTTGCTCCCATGGCTAAGGCTCTTAACGACCTTGCTCCCATCGAAGCAGGTATCATGACTACCGTTCACGCTTACACCGGCGACCAGATGATTCTTGACGGACCCCAGAGAAAGGGCGACCTCCGTCGTTCGAGAGCGGGCGCTATGAACATAGTTCCCAACTCCACCGGCGCTGCTAAGGCTATCGGTCTTGTTATCCCCGAACTCAACGGCAAACTCATCGGTTCTGCTCAGCGTGTTCCTACCGCTACCGGTTCCACAACCATTCTCGTTGCGGTTGTGAACAAAGCGGTTACCAAGGAAGAAATCAACGCCGCAATGAAGGCTGCCGCTAACGAATCCTTCGGTTACAACACCGACGAAATCGTTTCTTCCGACGTTATCGGAATGAAGTTCGGTTCGCTTTTCGACGCTACTCAGACTATGGTTATCCCCATGGCTGACGGAAAGACTCAGGTTCAGGTTGTTTCCTGGTACGACAACGAGAACTCCTACACCAGCCAGATGGTAAGGACGATCAAATATTTCTCTGAAATCAAATAATAAGAATAAAGTTTTAATTATTCTGATAATAAAAAAAATTCTCCGATTTTTTTCGGAGAATTTTTTTATAATTATAAATTTTTTATTCCTTTTTAATCTGACTCTGTATTTGTCTGCTGCTTTTTATCGCCTTTTTTGTTTAAGAGTTTTTTTATAATTGCAACCTGAGTTCTTTTAGGAAGAATGGACAATAGTTTTAGTCCCTTATTTGCATGAACGGTATAAATTATTTTCGGGCGTTTTTTAAGCGCGGCATTATAAATAACTTTTCCGAGTTTTTCGGGCGGCAGGGGAGTGCCCGTAAATCTTTTCATTATTTTTTCGAAAATTTCCGCCTGTCCGCCGAAATATTCGCTTTTTTGGGACATTTCTTTCATAGAAGGGATACTTCCGTCCGCGAGCGGAGTCTTTACCGCGCCCGGACGCACGGTTATAACCTTCACGCCGAGCAGTCCCGCTTCATGTCTTAAAGCCTGCGAATATGCGTCCAGTGCGGTTTTTGTTACGTTATAAATGCCGTTAAAGGGCAGCGGGTCGAGAGGCGCGACTTCGCTTGTAACGATTATTATTTTACCGTTTCTTTTTAAAAGCGGAAAAAAAGTTTTATTTACCCGCATTGCGCCTAAAAGATTTACGTCGAATATTTTTTCAAGCCGTTTTTCCGCTACTTCCAGAAAGTTGTCCATAAAAAATATTCCCGCAACGTTTATTATGCAGTCGAGAGAAACTTTTTTTTCAGCCAGCGAGTTTTTTATTCCGATAAGTGAGTTTTCATCGGTTATATCGGCAGTAAAAGGAATAAAGTTTTCAGTTTTTACGGCTGAATTTATGTCAAGACAATAAACGGTATGTCCGTTTTCGGTAAATTGTTTTGCGGTCTGATAACCTATTCCGCTCGCCGCGCCGGTTATTAGTACATTCATATTGCACCTTAATTACAATTTTTATTACACAGCCAAAAAGTCTGTTATTTTTATATTATCACAAAAAAATATAAAAATAAAGTCATTGAACATCAAGAAATTGCAGCATATCTCTAAATTTCTTAAAGTTTTCTTCTGCCTAAAAGAAAATCTGCAAACAAAAATCTGATTAAAAAATAAAAAGACATGGCGAGCCTTTTTTATTTTTCCTAAAAACGGAAAACAGTGCCGCTTTTTAAGCTGCATAAAATCTTAGAGTTTTTATGTAAACATATATATATATCTATCTTAATTGA
>CALWBJ010000056.1 GCA_944376035.1 uncultured Clostridia bacterium
TTTCGCAATCGGAAAAATCCTTTTCGGCGGAAATAAAATATCTATCGAAGAGATTGACGGGTCAGATATAAATCTTAAAAGCGGATTTTACGCGGACAGAGATAAAATTCCCGATACAGCCGTAATAAGATACGCTCTTCCCAAAGATATGTTTACAAAGTTCGGGGGCGGCACTAAAAAACTTTGCGATTATTTCACCGACAGAAAGATTCCGCAGCGTTTAAGAGAACACATCCCCCTGCTTGCGGACGGCGGCACCGTGCTTGTTATTTTCGGCGTTGCCGTGAGCGATAAAGTAAAAGTTACCGATAAAACGAAAAAAATAATAAAATTTTCAAGCGAGATAAACAAATGAATAAGTACAAAGTAGTTTTAACCGAAGAACAGATTCAGAAACGCGTAAAAGAACTCGGAAAAGAAATTTCCGCCGATTACGAGGGTAAAAGACCCGTTATCATCTGTATGCTTAAAGGCGCGGTGGTTTTCTTTTCGGACGTCGTCAGAAACCTTACCGTTCCACTCTCCATGGAGTTTGTAAGACTTTCGAGTTACCGCAGCGCGACCGAAAGCGGCGAAATGGTGGTAGTTACCGACATCAATGAAGATTTGAGCGGCAAAGACGTACTTATCGTCGAGGACGTAATCGACAGCGGAAAAACTCTGTCATACTTTCTTAACCTTCTCAAAGCCAAACATCCCGCGTCGGTAAAAATATGCGCCTTCCTCGACAAACCCGAGCGCAGAGAGGCGGAAGTTAAAGTCGATTATTGCGGATTCCGCATCAACTGCGGTTTCGTTATTGGCTACGGTCTGGATTATGCGGAAAGGTTCAGAGAACTTCCATACCTCGCCGAGATAAATTCCCCCGCCGACCTCGACATGTGATTAAAACACTAAATATTTTCATAAGTTTTGGTAAATTATTTTAAACTCGGTATCTTATAAATAAAAATAAATAAAATCGTTTAAAATGAGTTTCGCCCACGACCGCTATATACGGTCGTGGGCGAATTTTTTAAATTTTACCGTTTTGATATTTTTTACCATTTAATATTTTAATGATTTTTTATATGTTATATTGAAATTATAAAATAATTTTTTATGAAATTTCGATTGGTTTAAATTGATATCGATTGATTTTGCTGTTTTCAATTATATTCTTATTTTTGATTGAATTTCAGTAAAAATCAAAGCGCGCTCAGTTTGCCGCCGAGTTTTGCAAAGTCGTTAAAAAATCCCGGATAAACCTTATTTACAGCCTGTGCGGTAAGCAGTGTTACGGGCTCTTCCGCGAGCGTTGCCGCAAGAGTCATTGCCATGGCTATTCTCGGGTCGCCGAAACTGTCAACGATAGCGCCGCCTTTAAGCGCGCCTTTCCCTTCGATTTTTATTCCTTCCGAACTTACGGACGCTTTTCCGCCCAGTTTGTTTATATTATAAACCATGGCTTTGGTTCGCTCGGTCTCTTTCAGTTTATGTTCGGGAACATTCTTTATAATAGTTTCCGAACATGCGTAGCAAGCGCATATCGCAAGTATGGGCATAAGCTCGGAATTATTTTTCAGGTCGAGAACGGTGCCTTTGGCATTGAATGCGAGCAGCAGATCCTTAATACCCGAATCGGCCTGTTTACTGTTTTCGTTAAGTCCGGTAACTCTAACCCTGTTCCCGAACGCGTCCGCCGCGATAAAGTAAGCGGCGAGAGAATAATCTCCGTCAACGGTCGCTTTTAACGGTGAAATATATTTCTGATTTCCGCTTATAAAATAACCGCTCTCAGTCTTTTCCGTTTTTATGCCGAATTTTTCGAGTACGGAAAGGGTGATTTCAATATATTCCGATTGCGGCGCTTTATCGGTAAAGATTATTTCGCTGTCACCTTTAAGCAGCGGCAATGCGAACAAAAGTCCGCTCAAAAACTGCGAGTTGGTCTGCGATACAAGGCGGTAAACGCCGCTTTCGAGTTTTCCTTTAATTGTAAAAGGCAGTTTTTCGCGGGTTGCGGCGCAGCCGTTAAGTTTATATAGATATTCGGATAGATTTTTTCCCTGCAACTTACTAAGCCCCGCAAAAGACATGTTTTCGCCTATACACGCCGCTATCGGCAGTAAAAACCTGAGCGCGGCGCCGCTTTCGCCCACGTCGAGCGTGGCCGTTTTATTAAGAGCGCTCCATACGGGACTTACCGTGTAATAATCACCGTTCACCTGTACCGACGCGCCCATTTGTTTAAGACAGCCTATCGTAGCCGCTACGTCTGCCGATTGATTATTTAAATAAATTTCCGTTTTATTATCGGCAAGCGCGGCCGCGATAAACATTCTGTATGCCATCGCTTTGGACGAAATCGCTTCAATTACGCCGTCCAATCTTGACGGATATATTCTTACATCCATATTAGCCTCCTTTTACCGACACTCCCATTTATATATTATATTATCTCCTTTAATAAAAGAATAATGTATAATAATAATTTTGTCAATAGTGCGGAATAAAAAATTCCGTCGCTCATAAATAACGGCGGAAAAATCTCTCGAAAAATAATGTTTTTTTCGGGCTTAAAATTTCTGTTTTTCAATCGGTTCGGTCGGGCTTTCGGATTTATCCGATTTATCAGATTTATCCGTTTTGTCTGTTTTGTCTGTTTTTTCCGATTTTTTCACTTCTTCCGTATCTTTAAGACCTTTTATGCTTTGCGGGTCATTTTTACCTTTAATACTGCCGTTTTCGATATTTATACGAAGATAATCTTTATTTTTTATGACCGACCTGTCTATTCCAACCGCCGTGAATACCGTCTGGATTTCCTCCACGCAGGAAAAAAGCCGACGCTGACGTTTTTTATCGAGTTCGCTTAAAACGTCGTCGAGAATGAGAATGGGATATTCGCCTGTGCGGCTTTTAAAAATCTCCGTTTCGGCAAGTTTAAGTGAAAGCGCGACCGTTCTCTGCTGACCCTGTGAGCCGTAAATTCTCGCGTCCTCGCCGTTAAGAATAAACTTTATGTCATCCCTGTGCGGACCTATACCCGTAAAACCCAGGCGCATATCGCGTTCGAGTCCGCTTTGCAGATCGGCGTAAAGCGCGCTCGCGATTTCCTCAATGCTTCCCGAATAGTTACATTCGGACTTCAATACCAGTTTTTCCGCGCTGTCGGATAAATACGCGTGTTTTATCTCTGCAACAGGCGCTATCTGAGCGATAAAATCGTTCCTTGCGCTTATGATTTTTGCCGCCTCGGCGGAAAGTTGACGGTCCCATACGGGCAAGGTTTCGCGTATTATATATTTCTCGGGGTCTTTTAACATATTGTTCCGCTGAGAAAGAATGTTATTGTATCTTCCGAGCGCGTAAAAATACGATTTCGACATCTGGCAAAGGGAAATATTCAAAAACCTCCGCCTGTCCTCGGGGCTTTCCTGAACGAGTTTGAGTTCGGACGGATTGAAAAACACGCTGTGTATGTTACCTAAAAGTTCGCCTATTTTAGTAACTTTCGCGCCGTTGACGTAAATAATCTTCTTGTCCGACCTGTTGAATTCTATGCCAACGGAAATATCACCGTAAAGAGACTTGGCTTTCCCGGAAATTTTTGCCGTTTCCGAGCCGTTTTTTATGACAAACTTATCCCTGTTGGCGCGCGGAGAGTAGCCGGTGCAAAGAAAAAATATCGCCTCGGCCGCGTTGGTTTTACCTTGCGCGTTCAGTCCCGTAAGTATGTTTATTCCGTTTTTGAAGCCGAAAACTTCCTTTGAATAATTGCGGAAATTTTCAAGCGAAAGACTCTCTATATACATACGCAGTAAAAATTGTCTGTAAAAAATGTTTAAAATATTTGGGCAATAGACTTTATTTTATTTTAAAATTATTATATAATGTTTTTTACTCAAATGCAACCAAACAAAGGAAAAGCAAAATGTAAAGTTATGAGATTTTATGGAAAACCGTTCTCCCCGAACTTGAAAAGACGGTGAGTTCGATATTCTACGAAACATATATTACCCAGATTTTTCCCGTTGACATTAAAGGCGGCAGACTTATTCTGTGCACAGAGACAAAGATTGTGGCCGAAACCGTCGAACTGAGAGTGAAAGATAAACTCAGAGACGCTCTTTGTTCGTGCAATTCGGAAGTTACCGATTTTGAAATCGTTGTCGCCAAGAACAAGGAAGAATATTTAAGACAGTTAAACGGTGCGGACAAAGACTTTTTAGATAATCACGGTTCACCCATAAATCCCAAATTCACTTTCGATTCGTTCGTGGTAGGCTCGTCCAACGAACTTATTTACGCCGCGGCAAAAGCCGTTGCGGAATCGCCGGGAGACACTTATAACCCGCTCTTTATATACGGCGGAACGGGGCTTGGCAAAACACATATCCTTATGGCGATAGCAAACTACGTAAAATTGCATCACCCCTCGCTCAACGTGCTTTACGCCACCTGCGAACAGTTTACCAATCAACTGATAGAGAGCATAAGCAAAGGTAAAGGCACGGGCGCGGACTTCCGCAGAAAATACAGAAACGTGGACGTACTGCTTATCGACGACGTTCAGTTCCTCGCTAAAAAACAAGGTATACAGACTGAGTTTTTCCACACTTTCAACGAACTTGTAATGCAGAATAAACAGGTCGTTCTTACCTCCGACCGTCCGCCTAAGGAAATAGAAGTCTTGGAGGACAGGCTGCGTACCCGTTTCGAAGGCGGACTTCTCGTAGACGTTCAGACCCCCGACTTAGAGACGAAAATTGCCATTCTTCGCCGCAAAGCCGAGGAGAAAAAGTGCATAATCGATATAAAAGTTTTAAGTTATATAGCCGAACTCGGAGACGAGGACATACGTTCTTTGATAGGTAAACTCACCAAAGTCGTTTTCGCGAGCAAACTCCATGAAAAACCCATAACAATAGAACTTGTGGACGAAGCGCTCAAAGAATCGGCAAGCGACACGCAGGAAGAGTTGCAGGTGGACGATATAATTAACTGCGTTTGCGATTTCTATAAAATAAGCAAGTCTGAAATGCTCGGCAAAAAGAAAAATAAAGAGTTCACCGAGCCGAGGCAGATTTGTATGTACCTTATCACCGACATGATGAGTTTGCCGCTCGTCGCGGTAGGTCAGAAAATGGGCGGGCGCGACCACGCTACGGTAATTTACGCGCGCGACAAGATAGCCGAACAGATGAAAACAGATAAACCCCTTTCCGTCGCCATAAACGATATAAAAAACATGCTGCTTAAAAAATAACAGGTTTATATTTTTATATTTTTTATATTTAAACATTATCAATGGGCGTATCGATAAGAGACGCGGGAATACAGCCGCCCGAGGGACCGAACGTCTGAGCCGCTATCTTGTTATATTTATATTGATTTGGTATTTCCCCGTTTTGTTTTTTATATTGCGTATCAGCGTTTATAAAAATTTTCAATCGTTTATAAAAGTTAAAAGCATAAAAACGCGCTTTTGTTTTTCTAATCGCATGATACATCAGTTATTAAAAGAAGATTTAAAAGAGAATAAAAATGATTACTTTTAACGAAGGACAATTTGACGCGGTTGTCGTCGGCGCGGGACACGCCGGCGCGGAGGCCGCTCTCGCCCTCGCCAGGACGGGACTTAAGACGGCGATGCTGACGCTTAATTTAGACAGCATCGTTTTTCTGGCGTGCAATCCTTCGATAGGCGGCACGGCAAAAGGCCAGATAGTCAGAGAAATAGACGCTTTGGGCGGAGAAATGGGCATAAACGCCGACAAAGCGCTGTTGCAGATACGAATGCTCAACCGCGGCAAGGGCGCGGCGGTACAGTCGCTCCGCGGACAGGAAGATAAACATTACTATCACGCGCTCATGAAACAAACGCTCGAAAACACGGACAACCTCAAAATATTACAGGGCGAGGCTGTGGAGATACTTACCGACGGCAAGCGCGTTACGGGCGTCAAAACTGCGTTCGGTGGCGTTTTACACTGCAAAGCGGTAGTGCTTGCAACCGGCGTATACCTCAACGGCAGCGTTATAGCGGGCGAATGGCGGCTCTCGTCCGGTCCGAACGGATTTCAGCCCGCAAACTCACTTACCGCTAACCTTATCGACCTCGGATTTAACGTCCGCAGGTTCAAAACGGGTACTCCCGCGCGTATAGACGGCAGAACAATCGATTATTCGGTTCTCGAAGTGCAGAACGGCGAAACCGACATTTACCCTTTCAGTTTTATGACCGACTCCCTGCCCGAAAAACAAAAACCCTGTTATTTAACATACACCAACGAGAGAACGCATGAGATTATAAGAAATAACCTGCACCGTTCTCCACTGTTTTCGGGTACTATAAAAGGCACGGGGCCCAGATACTGCCCGTCCATAGAAGATAAAGTGGTGAGATTTTCCGATAAGGACCGCCACCAACTGTTTTTAGAACCCGAAGGCGGCATGACCAACGAGGTTTACGTTCAGGGAATGAGCACTTCGCTCCCGCACGACGTTCAGAAAGAAATGTACCGCACGGTCAAAGGTCTTGAAAAGTGCGAGATAATGCGCTATGCCTATGCGATAGAGTACGACTGCATAGACTCTACTCAACTGTATCCGTCTCTCGAATACAAAAATATCGAGGGACTTTTCACGGCGGGACAGATTAACGGGACGAGCGGATACGAAGAAGCCGCCGCGCAGGGGCTTATGGCGGGGCTTAACGCGTCGATGAAGTTACGAAATCTTCCCCCGCTCGTACTCGGACGGGACGAGGCTTATATAGGCGTTCTTATAGACGACTTGGTTACCAAAGGCACTAACGAACCTTACCGCATGATGACTTCGCGCGCCGAATACAGGATATTTTTACGGCAGGACAATTCCGACTTCCGCCTGATCGAAAAAGGAAGAAGAGCGGGACTAGTTAAAGACGACAGATACGAAAGGTATTTAAACAGAAAAGCGCAGGCTGAAAAAGCCGCTTTAAGAATGAAAGAGAACATAAAGCCCTCGGTTGCCGCTCCCCTTCTCGAAAAATATGGGTTCGAAAAACCTAATTACGGACTATCGCCCGCCGATATGGTGAGGAGAGGTATTCCGATAAACGAAATAGCCGAGACTTTCGGAGGTTTTGAGAATATCAGCCGCGATATATTAAATACCGTGGAACTTGACGAAAAATATTCGGGATATCTGCAAAAAGGTCTCGAACAGATAGAAAAATTCAAAAAACTCGAAGAAAAACTTATCCCCGACGATATAGATTATCTTTCCATGAACGGTTTAAGGCTCGAAGCAAGGCAGAAACTCGATAAAATACGTCCCAAAAACCTCGGTCAGGCCAGCCGTATATCGGGTGTTTCCCCCGCCGATATTACCGTTTTAATGGTGTTTTTAAAAAAATAATTATCTGAATTATATAAAATAATTATAAAAAATATAATTATTAAAATTATAGGAATTTTTTAAAATACGATTTAATTATATATATAAATCAATTTTTATTGTAATTATTTAAAGCATAAATAAAATATAAAAAATAACAAAAATAGCAAATTTGCATTAAAATTACTTTACTTATTCTTTCAGTTTAAGTATAATGTCTGTACAATTTACTTTATCATAGTAAAGCGATAAAGAAAAAATAAAAGGTTTCAAGGAGAAACGTTTATGAAAAAGTTACTTACAATTTTAATGGTGGCGGTACTTTCCGCTACGGCATGCTTATCCCTTACCGCCTGCGGAGGAGCGACCGAAATAGGCACGGGAGACGGAAAACTCATTATAGGATATACAGTTTATCCGCCTATGAATTATACAGACGATAACAACGAATTCGTAGGATTCGACACAGAACTTGCAAAAGCGGTATGCGAACTTTTACAGGTTGAATGCGAATTCAAAGAAATAGAATGGAGCAAAAAAGTCATGGCGCTCGATTCCAAAGAAATCGACGTCGTATGGAACGGAATGACCATAACCGACGAACTCAAACAAGCCATGAGCATAACCGAACCTTATCTCGAAAACAAGCAGGTTATAGTATGTAAAGCAGCGGACGCCGCAAACTTCTCTGCCGACGCCGCAAAGAAAGGTCTTGATAAAGAAGGTCTTACCATTCTTGCCGAAGCGGGATCTGCGGGAGATAGCACGGTTACAGGTCTCGGTCTTACTTTCCAGAGCGTTACCGCCCAAAAGGATACGCTTATAGAAATAAAGAGCGGTTCAAACAAGGTTGCGGTTATAGATAAACTTATGGCGGACGTTTTAGTCGGAGAAGGAAGCGCTAATCCCGATCTTACTTACGTCGACGTAGATTTCCCCGTCGAATATTTCGGAATAGGATTCAGAAAAACAGATACGGCAACTATGTTTGCAGTTGAAAAAGCCATTGAAATGCTTAAAGAGGATAATACTTTTGATACTCTTTTAAGTAAGTATTTCGGATAATACCGCGAATAGTTTTTTAAAACAATAAAAACACGGTAAATAAACAAACAAAAGTAAAATCAGGATAATTTAATATGGATTTTGTAACGGTAACCCTTAAACTTTTAGAAGGGTTTCTGACAACCTGTGAAATATTTTTTCTGACCTTAGTCTCGGCGTTACCGCTGGGACTTTTGGTCGTTTTCGGCTCTATGTCAAAATTTAAGCCGCTGAAAATTATCGTCCGCGGAATAGTGTGGATAATAAGAGGTACTCCTCTTATGCTGCAAGTAATAATAATTTACTACGTTCCGGGACTTGTGTTCAACCTTCCCCTTCTCCCCCGGCTTATAGCGGTATTTTTCGCTTTTACAATAAATTACGCTTGTTATTTTTCGGAAATTTACCGTTCGGGAATAGAAAGTATAAGCAAAGGTCAGTACGAAGCGGGACAGGTTCTCGGAATGACCAAAGGACAGGTTTTTTTCCGAGTCATATTCATGCAGGTTATAAAAATTATCGTTCCGCCTATGAGCAACGAAATAATAACTCTCGTAAAAGATACTTCGCTTGCAAGAGTTATTCTTGTGGCTGAAATACTTAAATACGCCGAAGAATTCACTGCTTACGGGCTTATATGGCCTCTGTTTTATTCGGGAGTTTTCTACCTGCTGTTTGTGGGAGTATTAACTCTCATTTTCGGAAAGATTGAGAAAAAACTTTCTTACTATAAAGTTTAGAGTAATTTTGGTGTTTTATGGCTTATCTTGATATAGAAAATTTCTGTAAAAAATTCGATAATACGGAAGTACTGAAAGGAATTTCCTTTTCTATTGAAAAAGGAGAAGTCGTATCTATTATAGGTTCTTCGGGCAGCGGAAAAACTACGCTTCTTCGGTGTATGAATTTTTTGGAAACTCCCGATGAAGGAAAAATGACACTTGACGGAGAAAGACTTTTGCAGTGTCCTCAAATAAAAAAAGAAAAAGAGTCGGTTTTGCGTTCCAAAAGGCTTAATTTCGGACTTGTATTTCAATCGTTTAATCTTTTTCCGCAGTATAACGTTTTAAATAACGTTACGCTCGCCCCTCTGCTTTTACTTAAAACAAAGATTAAAGAACTTAAAAAATCTTTGAAAGAAAAGAAAAAAACCGATAAAACCGTTACTTCCGCTTATATAAAGAAGACTATCTCCGAATATAAGGAAGAAAAGAAAAAAGAAATCGATAACGACGCTAAATTACTTCTTGAAAAAACGGGACTTACCGATAAAACTTTTAACTACCCCTGCCAACTTTCGGGCGGACAGCAGCAGCGCGTAGCCATTGCCCGCGCTCTCGCGTTAAAACCTAAAATTTTGTGTTTCGACGAACCGACAAGCGCCCTCGACCCCGAACTTACAGGCGAAGTATTAAAAGTCATACGCTCGCTTAAAAACGAAAACCGCACGATGATAATAGTTACTCACGAAATGGGCTTTGCAAAAAACGTTTCGGACAAAGTTATATTCATGTCGGACGGCGTTGTAGTTGAAAGCGGGTCGCCAAAAGAAATTTTCGATAATCCAAAATCTGAAAAATTAAAAAGTTTTCTTATAAATCTGGAAAACAAAGAAAATATCTGAATATAAACATATAAAATCAATAAATTTACCAATAAACCTAATAATTTACATTAAAAGCGCTGAAAGAAACTTCTTTCAGCGCTTTTAATATTTAAACTTTAATAATTTCAAGACCTTTTTTGAGAGCGTATTTCAGTGTGTTTACCGTTCCGCCCGACTGTTTTCTTACATAGCATACAACGACGGACGAATTATTGACCATAAATTCGTTTCTTTTCTGCATGCACCATTTAGTGTAAAATTCGCTTAAAACGGTTACTTCATCGGCGCTTTTAAGCATTCTCTCATACTCTTTTTTCTGAAAAAAATTAAACCGTGAAGCCTGTTCGGGACATGGCACGCACGCTATTATTTTTATATATTTATATTCTTTTCTTAATTTTTCGAGTATTTTAAAACACGCCGTATCAAATCCCACCGCCATACCGACCAAAAAAGTATCGAACCCTCTTTCGATAAGTCTCAAAAACACTTCTTCGGTAAATTCCTCGTCAAAATCAGCGTAAAGCGTTCGGTGCCCCGTTACGCAGCAGGCATTATCTTTCTCAATAATTAACTCTTTCATAAAGGATTTTTCCTTTCTTTCCCGTTTCCCCTGGGATATTTTTTATCTGTACTTTTAACTTTTCTGACGGTTATTATCATTCGTTTGGCGTCTTCAAGAGAGTAATAATCGACACTTTCGATTTTTCCGCCTAAAATTTCTATTGCCCTTTCCGCTTCCTTTAATTCTTCCTCTATACCGCCTTTATATGCGACAAATACTCCTCCCGTTTTTACAAACGGCAGACAGTATTCGGACAGTACGTTAAGCCTCGCGACCGCCCTTGCGGTGCATATATCGAAACTCTCCCGAAGATTTGTCTTTGCCTCCGTCTCCGCCCTTCCGTTAACGACAGACGCCCCTTTTAAAGAAAGTCCTTTAATGACGGTGTTTAAAAATTCGCATTTCTTCCCCGTCGCTTCCAAAAGAGTAACAGATAAATCGTTTCTCATTATTTTTATAGGAAGTGCGGGAAATCCTCCGCCCGAACCTATATCTATGAGTTTTCCACTTATCAACTTATCAACACCCAGCACACTGTCGATAAAATGCTTTATGTAAACATCTCTCTTTTCGGTTATCGCGGTTAAATTGAACATCGAGTTGTATTTAATCAGCAATTCATAGTATTTCTCAAACAGTTTCTCCTGTTCAAAGTTTAAGTTTATATTATATTTTTCAAATAATTCGCGCATAATGGAATTATACCATAACTTATACTAATTAACAATCAAAAAAGTTATAAACTTTAACTTTTCCACAAAGTTGATAACATTTAAAATTAAAACCTTTTTTTCTTATATTCACATATTATGCCGATACGGGTTTTTAACAATAAATAAAGTTATTCACAATATATATTTTTTAATTATTAAGTTATCAACTTTATATAAACATAAAATCAGTCAAGTATTATTTAACAAAATACGACTTGTCCACATTTCCACAGGCATACTACTAATAATAATAGATTTAAATTTAAAAAAATAACCACCATATAGAATTAAAGGAATGTCCGAAATTTTTTTTCAAAAAAAGGCAAATAAAAAAGAAAAAATAAATCGCTAAACAGAAGAAAAATTTTTGTTTTTTATTAAATAATTTTTACATAATTTTCTTTTATTTTTACCGGATATTTATTATATTTTTCTTCCGCGAAGTTAAAAAAATATTTATGAAAGTCCAAAAGCCTTGATTTTTTTAATCAGTTAATATATAATAAATAAGTAACGTAATTTATTTACAATCGGGAGATTTGATTATGAAACTTATATGCGACGGTCTTGACTTATCCGACGCCGTTCTTAAAGTAAGCAAAGCGCTGAGCGCAAAATCTGCAAACCCTATTCTTGACGGTATAAAGATAACTGCCGCGGGCGATACTTTAAGCCTGCTCGCAACCGATATGGAACTCACAATAGAAAGACGTATAAAAGCAGACGTTCTTATGGAAGGCGAGACTGTGGTCGTCGGTAAATATTTTGTCGACTTTGCCAAAAAACTTGAAAACGAGCAGGTGGAATTAAGCAGGCTTGACGAAGGTCAACTTCAACTCAAATATTCCGATTCAGAAAGCGAATTGCAGGTTTTCCCCGCCGAAAACTATCCTGAAATCGAAACGGATAAAGACGGGGACTATTTTGAAATATCCCAGAAAGATTTTAAAAAGACTGTCGAAAGAACTGTGTTTGCATGTTCTTCAGACGATTCGAGGCCTATACTTAAAGGCTGTCTTTTTGAAATTAACGACGGCGTACTGACTGTTGTCGCGCTCGACGGGTTCAGAATGGCGGTATGTAAAAAACAAGTAAACGCAAGCGGAAATTTCAAAGCAATTATTCCGTCGAGAACTCTGATAGAAATGACAAGGCTTTCAGATAAGGAAGACGGAACGGTTAAAATTCTTCTTAAAAAGAATACTCTTATGGTGGAACTTGAAAACACCACGCTTATATCAAGACTTATCGAGGGGGAATTCGTTAAGTACAATCATATCTTACCCTCCTCTTTTTCAGATATAGTTACAGTCGATAAAAAAGCATTCAACGACAGTATCGAAAGAGCGTCCATAGTCGCAAGAAACGACAGATATAACATCGTCAAGTTCGAAATAAAAGAAAACATAATGACCGTATCTGCGAAATCGGAAGTAGGTAACGTCAACGAAAACGTTAACGTAATTTTAAAAGGTAAGGATCTGACCATTGCTTTCAACGGAAAATACATTCTTGACTTTTTAAAGATTACCGATTCCGAAACGGTTAAAATGAACCTCAATTCCCCTATCGATCCGTGTATATTGCAGCCGTCCGACGACGAAGATTTCCTTTATCTCGTGTTGCCGGTAAGAATAAATGCGTAATTTACGTAATTTATTTGACAAAAAGATATAAAATCTATACAATATATAAAGCAAAAATATAATAATTCACTTATTTTAAGGAGAAAATAAAGATGAAACAGACTTATCAGCCCAAAAAGAGACAGAGAAGCAAAGTTCACGGGTTCAGAAAGAGAATGAAAACGCGTTCGGGAAAAAACGTTCTCAAACGCCGTCGCAATAAGGGTCGTCATAAACTTTCCGCTTAACCTTATTATTTAAAAGGTATTAAATTGGATTGCAGATTAAAAAAACAAAAAGATTTCGATTTGATATTCAAAAAAGGAAGAAGACTCTATTCTTCCCGCCTGACGCTTTGTTATATATCGGCAGACAGCCTTAAAGTCGGCTATGCGGTCGGTAAAAAACACGGCGGAAGCGTGAAAAGAAACAGAATTAAACGAATTTTAAGGGAATCTTTCAGAAGTTTTATGCCCTTTATAAGGCAAAACTTCTTTTTTGTTTTTATACCTAAACTTAAAGACGAGTACGATTTTAACGCTATTAAAGAAGAAATGCGCTTTCTTTTAAAAAAAGGCGGTTTTTTCAAGGAGACAGATAATGCTGAAATTTCTGAGCGTTAAATTTATCAGATTTTATCAGAAATACTTATCCAAAGGAACTTGTATGTATATCCCCACTTGCTCCGAATATATGCTCGAAGCAATATTGAAACGCGGGTTTTTTGTGGGATTGATTCTGGGAATAAGACGTATTCTGCGCTGTACGCCGTGGTGTAAGGGCGGGTTTGATAAGGTACCGGATAAAAAAAGCGTCGTTAAATGGGTTTATTAAAAAATGAGTTTAATCAGTTTTACCGTTCCCGTCACGGGAAATTTTTTAGTTGATATTATCAAATGGCTTATAGAGATAAGTTCGTCGATAGCACTCGGAATAGTGCTTTTTACCGTTTTATTGAAACTCATCACCCTGCCGTTTGATTTCTTTTCGCGCGCGTCCATGCGTAAAAACTCGCTGAAAATGGAACAGATGCGCCCGGAACTTGAAAAATTGCAAAAACAGTACGCTAACGATAAAGCGCTTTACAATCAGAAAATGATGGCGCTTTATAAAAGAAACGGCTATTCTATGTTCGGCGCCTGCCTGCCTACGATAATCACGTTGGTAATATTTATTGTCGCTATAAACGCATACAGTTCTTTTGCCCTTTTTCAGGACAGGCAGTATTTTTACAACATGAGTATCGCTTATAATAACGCTATTTACTCGGGAATGGAGATAGACGACAGCGAAAACGCTTATATTACGAGAAACGATTTAGGCGAACTTGTTTTAAAAGACAGTGAACTTTTATCTCTTGCCGGCGACGGTGTGTATAATACCGTCAAGGGTTATAACGAAAAAGGCGATTACGAGTTCAATATTCTTGTAAAAAAGGATACGAGAACAGTTGAAAATCAGGAAGGCGGTTCGGAAACTCTCAACTATATTTCCGTAAAAACCGAAAACGGATATATCGAGTATACCCGTATATATAAAATGAACGCCGAAAACGGTTCTTCCGACTTTTCGACAAAGGAATTTACCGCGTACAGCGACAATCTCACCGCAGCCGAGCCCGAAAATGCAAACGCGGTCAAATATCTTGCTTCGCCGGAAAACAATTATCTTAAAAACAGCGAAGGAAAGTATTACGGAGAACTTGAAGATATTTCCGCTCTCGATTTTTTGACAGATATATGTCAGACGGCGTCTGCAAATAAGTTCAGAGAAGAAAACGTTCAGTTTTTATGGGTAAGAAATATATGGGTTACGGACAGTCCTCTCTCCCACCCCGTTGAAGCAAACTATCAGGCAAAAGATCAGACTTTCAGAAACAGCGTGAGCGAACAGGATTATAATTCGCTTATATCGAAACTGACTGTCGAACAGACTATGCCGAACGGTTATTTTATTCTTGCAGTACTTACGGCAGGTATATCTTTCCTCACTCAGTTTGTTATGAGTAAATCTCAGAAAGCGCAGATGGAATTGCAGACGGTTGACGGGCAGGGCGCCAGAACTCAGAAAATGCTCATGTGGATGATGCCTATAATGATGGCTGTTTTCTCATTCATGTATACGGCGGCATTCTCCATTTATATGATTTTAAGTTCGGTTATAAGTATACTGACAACTCTCGGTATAAACTGGATAATCGACAGAAAATTCAAAAAAGCCAATGCGTCAGGAGACGATGTTATAAGAGGCAGGGTTTACAACGCCCCCGAAGAGGAAAAAGAAGAAAAAACAGATAATAAAAATCAGCCGACCGGAGATTTTATAACCGGAAGCGAAACAAAAAAACACATACGCGGCAGGCTTAAATAGAAAATAATGCAATAAAGCGCTATATTGCGCGCGGAGGTAATATATATGCAGTTTACAGGTAAAACGGTGGAGGAAGCGACTGCAACGGGACTTAGCGAACTCGGTTTGAAAGAAGATGAAGCCGTAATTACGGTGATTGAAGAACCTACGAAAGGGCTTTTCGGAAAATTAAAAGGTAAAGCGGTAGTTGAAATTGAAAAAAAACAGTCGGAATCGGGTGCGCTCAGAGCATTGAATTTCGTAAAAGAAATACTTGACTATCTTGGAATGGAAGCGTCGGCAGACTTTAACGGCAACGAAGAAAGACCGGTAATTACTCTTACGTCTGAAAATTCTTCTTCTGTCATAGGCTATCGCGGCGAGGTTTTGGACGCTCTTCAGGTTCTTGCCGGTGCCGTTGCCAATATAGGCAATAACGTCTATAAAAAGGTTGTTGTCGATTGCGAAAATTACAGAGAAAGACGGGAAGCGACGCTTATTAAACTTGCGCACAAACTCGAAGAAAAAGCAACCGATATGAGGAGGGAAGTTATTCTCGAACCCATGACCCCCTATGAGAGAAGAATTATTCATACCGCTCTATCCGAAAGTCAGACCGTTACAACCAAAAGCGAAGGAAAAGAGCCTAACCGCTACGTTGTTATAGTTCCTTTCGATAAAGACGAGTTCAGTAAACCCTACAACGCGGGAAGGAACAATTCGGACAGCAGAACAAAGAGATTTTCTGACAGAAAAGGCGGAAGAAAAAACGACCGCGGCGGTAAAAATTTCAAAGGCGGAAACAGAAATAACCGTAACGGAAAAAGCGGGTTTTCGGATGAAAAAAGGAAACCTTCTTCGGGATTCGGAACTTACCTCGGAAACAGTTTCAAAGATTTTTAATTGAATTTTCCCATTAAATATTCCGATTTAAGTTTACGATTGAAAACGTCTGATTCTACTTTAAAAAAGATGATTTTGACGGAAAAGGACTGTTTATACAGTCCTTTTTTTCAAATTTTACAAAACCTATAAAAAATTAAAATATAAAAATTAAAATATAAAAATTAAAATATAAAAATCTTGCGAATTTACTGTATTTACTTATTTTTATTTGTATTATATATTAAATTTTCTGACGAATTATTTTATCGGGAGAAGAAAATGGCTATGAAAAAGAATATAATTATGTATCTGACGGCATTTTTTCGGGAATGTCTGTAATGGCGGTTGAACTGGGCGCGTCGAGACTGCTCGCGCCGTATTTTTCCTCTTCGCAGATAGTCTGGACGATAATTATCGGAATAATAATGATTTCAATGGCGATAGGTAACGTCGTTGGCGGAAAAATGGCGGATAAATACCCTACTCCCACAAGGCTGTTTATATGGCTTTTCGCGGCGGCGACCTGGATAATGCTCATTCCCCTTTTCGGAAAATTCGTTATATCCGGGGTTGCTCTCGCCCTCGCCATGATAGTTTCGGGTAATTATCTTATCTGGGCGGCATTTCTTTCATGCGTGCTTGTTTTCGCTTTTCCCCTCTTCGTACTCGGCATGATTACCCCTAACCTTGTAAAATACGCCGTCAAAGACCTTAACGAAAACGGCAAGACGGTAGGCGCTATCGAGGCTTCGGGTACGATAGGCAGTATTATAGGTACTTTCCTTCCTACATTCGTTACAATTCCTTATATAGGTACGTCGCTCACTTTTGTTGTTTTTGCAAGCGTGCTTTATATAATCTGCATGGTATATATCATATTGAGAAAAAAATATCTTATCCGTACGGGAATAACGTTGGTTATAGCGCTTACCGTCGGAATACTCTCAAACAGTATAGGTATAGCCTACTGGCAGAATAATATTTTATACGAGGGCGAATCGGTCTATAATTATTTGAGAGTGGAAGAGACCGACGATTCGGTTATACTTTCCACAAACGTGCTTTTCGGCGTTCAGTCGGTCAAGATGAAAAGCGACGGTTTAACCGGAATGTATTACGACTATGCGCTTGCCGCGCCCGTAATGGCGGGTGCAACGAGCGATCTGAAAGTGCTTATATTAGGACTCGGAACGGGAACTTTCGCCTCGCAGTGCGTCAATTATTTCGGTATAGAGGATATTACGGGCGTGGAAATAGACGGTAAAATAATAAGTCTTGCAAAAACTTATTTTGACCTGCCCGAAAACGTAAAGGCGATAGAAGGAGACGGAAGGGCGTTTATTACCGATGATAAAAATAAATACGACGTGATTATGGTAGACGCTTATCAGGATATAACCATACCCTTTCAGATGTCTTCAAAGGAATTTTTCACGCTTGTAAAAGAAAGACTTACCGATAAAGGCGTTATGGTCATGAATATGAACCTTAAAGCAGACAAAGAAGGCGGAATAAACGATTATCTCTGCGACACGGTAAAATCGGTTTTTGATTCGGTTTACACGGTCGCTACGTCCGCAAGCGGCAACGTTGAACTCTTTGCCTCGGATAATTACGACTGTAAAGATAAACTTGCGGAAAATATCCCGTCTGCCGAAAATCAATCTGTCAGAAACTTTTTAGACAGAATAAAAGGTATTCTTACGGAAGAAACGGGCGGAAATCTTATTCTTACCGACGATAAAGCCCCCGTGGAACTTCTCGGTATGAGGGTTTTAGACGATATGATTATAGGAGAACTCGAATATTATAAAAATAAATTTTCGGGAATGAGCCTAAGTGAACTCATAAAACTCCTTTTCAGCGGTCAGTTGTTTTAAAAATACATAAACGCTAAAATTAAATACGGTCAGACATTGAGAAAAATAAATAAAACTAATAAATTAAAAAAATAATTAAAAAACAATTATAATCCAAACCGTCAGGAACAATCCTGTCGGTTTTTTCATATGCTGAAAATGAACGCTAACTTATATTTTGATAAAAATTTCTTTATAATACGGGAGGAACATAATTTTGGCAGTTGCAAGCAGGTTTTTAATAGCAGGTAACGACGAACACGGCGTCAATCCCCCTACTGCGGGTAAAAGAACGCCCATAATGCCTTACATAGACCGTCCGATTTACGAAAACGAATTCAACCGTGCCGCTAAAAATATATTTTTGGAAGCGTGCGTCAGGTGCGGATTCAGAGTTTACGACGTCAAGCCCGAAGAACAGGACATTTCCATAACAACCCGTGTAAGGCGGGTCAATTCGAGCGGAGCGACGCTTGTAGTTACTTTTGCTTACAATGCTTTCGGAGACGGAAAAACTTTCAATTCGGCAAACGGATTTGAAGTATATTACGGACCTTCCAATCCCTTCCCCGCCGACAGCAGACTTTTAAGTTTCGATATTGACGCTGCCCTTTCAGAATCCATACCTTTAAGGAACCGCGGCGTAAAGACTCTTGAAGGGGCGGGAATGCTTAATTCTGTAAGGTGTCCCGCGTCTTTAATCGAGGCGGGTTTCATGACAAATTTTGATGAAGCGAAACTAATGCTTGATCCGGATTTTGTAGCAGCGGTCGGAAATGCCGCGGCAAAAGGTGTATGCGAAACGCTGGACGTGGTTTACGTATCGGCAATTCCGCTCAGTCAACTGCCTACGATAAGGCGCGGAAGCAGCGGACAGTATGTTTTGTATTTACAATGGTTGCTTATAAACGAAGGTTATTCTCTGACTCCCGACGGAATATTCGGAACGGCGACGCAGAACGCCGTCATCGCATTCCAGGCGGCTAACGGACTACTTGCCGACGGTATTGTCGGACAGAGAACGTGGAAAGCGCTGACTACCTTCCCCAACCCGTTGCCGGTATTAAGACGCGGAAGCCGCGGTAAATCGGTGAGATATCTGCAACAGAAATTACTTGCAAAACTTTATCCCGTCGGCGCTATTGACGGAATTTTCGGCGCTAATACCGAAAAACAGGTAAAGGCATTCCAGAGCGAAAACGGACTTAATCCCGACGGCATAGTAGGTCCTTTAACCTGGGCGGCAATAAAACCCGTAGGCGGCGGAAGACCGCTTATTACTTGATAATCAACAAATATAAAGTTCAGAAA
>CALWBJ010000057.1 GCA_944376035.1 uncultured Clostridia bacterium
GGTAACGAACGGAAAAACGGTCGATTACGCTAAACATTCCGACCGCGATAA
The DNA here is from genome assembly GCA_944376035.1 of uncultured Clostridia bacterium. Taxonomy (GTDB): domain Bacteria; phylum Bacillota; class Clostridia; order Christensenellales; family Borkfalkiaceae; genus UBA1259. The sequence goes on from CALWBJ010000057.1 coordinate 52, forward strand.
ACTCGCCGCGCTTATAGCCCTTAAAAGCGGTTCTAAACGTTTTTCTTCCGTAAAGGAAATAGCCGGAGTTTTTAATTTAAATGAAAAAAAATTCAATGAATTCCTGAAAAATTACAATGGTGAAAAATATGATTGACATTGTGGATGTTGACAAACTTTTCGACAAATTTGTTTCGGATTACGTCTATTCGGAAATAGGAAAGGTTAAACCTGAGGAAATAGAGGATAAAATGCCTCTCTATTACGAAAAGTTCAAAAAGACTGCTTTTAAAGAACTCGGCGGAAAAACCCCCGAAACTTTTTATGCGGGTTATAAGACGGAAGAACTTTTAGAATGTCTGTTACAGCATATAGAAAAGGGTGTATCGGTATCCGATTTTCTTTGCGAGGCCATAACCGATTCGCCCGACTGCGAGACCGCTGTCGCCCGGGCGCTTAACGGAGATAACTGTGAAGAATATACCATGTATTTAATGAACATTCTCGCCGAGAAAAATTCCGACAAAGCGATAGGAAGATATCTTGAATTTATATTATGGGATTACACGGAACCCGTAAGAGAACTTGCGACCGAACTGCTTTGCGGCTTTGCCGACAAAATAAAAGACAGTATTATAAGTCAATTTAACGATGCGGACAAAGTAAAAAAAGAATGTCTTACAGAGATACTCTCATACTCTTCTCACGACGACAGAGTGTTTGATTTGCTTATAGAACAATTCGTTCTTAACGCGGATAAAATGCCGCTTTATTTAGGATACCTTGTCCGTTACGGAGACGAGCGTGCGCTTCCTTATCTTTATACGGCTATCGAGGGAGATAAAATCGATTATGCAGACTATAAGGAACTGTTGCTTGCAATAGAGGCGCTTGGCGGAGAATATAAGGGAGAAAGAGATTTTTCTTCCGATAAGGTCTATAAGCGTATAAAGGAAGCGGAAAAAAAGATTTTTAAGGATAAAAAATAATTCCCGAATTAAAATATGAGCGAAATCACGTTGAAAAAATAAAAAATTAAAGACGGAAATTTCGTAAAGAATTTAAAAACGTAAAAACGGAACGCAAAATTACCTCTAATCATATAATAAAGCGTGTATAAAAAGAATAAATTAAATATAAAATCAAATATAATTGTAATACCTGAAAGCGCTGTTGCATAAAAGATAATGTGAAAACGCTATCAGGTATTTTTTTTACTGCATTTTTATGCGTCGGGTCCATTGTCGGCGCGGGGTTTATATCGGGAAGAGAACTTATAGGATTTTTCGGAACGAAAGGTTTTTTGCCGTTCGTGATTTTTGCTGGAATTTTTCTTTGCGCATGTCTTTTACTACTATTTTCTTTGGGAAAGGAATATGACGGGGCGGACGGACTTAACAATGCGCTTATGAAAAATCCGAGGCCTTTCGGAGCGATGGTTTTAATTGCTTCTTTTGTGTTTTTAAGCACAATGCTTGCGGGGCTCGACGCGATAGGCGAAAGTTTCGGTATGCCTGGATTTTTGCCCGTTATATCATCGATAAGTCTTGTATGCGTTACGCTGTGTTCGCGCTACGGTCTTAAAGGTATAGAAAAAATAAACTTTTTTCTTGTTCCCGTTGTTATCATAATTATTAACGCTCTCATTTTTACCGGGGTAAGACTTGATTTTTCGGGAAGCGCGCCGAACGCCGCTACGGGAATAGGTAAAGCGGCTCTTTACGTTTTTCTCAATGCGTTCAGCAATCTTCCCGTGCTTGTTAGCACTGCTCGCGGTAAGAGCAGAAGGGTTCTTATATGGGCGGCAATCGTTACCGCGTCTTTAATATGCGTAGAGGCTGTTTTTATTTTAGCGGCTGTCAATTCGGGCGGAGCAAATGCACAAAACGCCCAGATTCCTTTACTTTACGTTCTCGGCGATACCGCTTCCGCCGTGTATGCGGCAGCGGTGTTCGCGGCGATACTCAGTTCGCTTTCTTCCGCTTATTATCCTCTTTACGTAGCGGCAAAAGAAAAAATGCAGAAAACGGGTGTGGTGATTCTCTGTCTTTCTTCGCTTGTTTTATCAAGAATAGGATTAAAGGGACTTGTAGATTACGTTTATCCGCTTTTAGGCGCTTTGGGAGCAATTTATATTATTAAATGCGCTGTGTTTAAATTAAAAAAAGTACTTTCCGCAAGAAGGGCGAGTCTGAAAAACAATAATAGTCTGAAAAAAAGAAAGCCGAGAGACGTCGCGGATGTAAGGATATTAAGAGGATAACCGCCTGTAAAAAATACTTCTGACCGGATATTAAAATACGCCGATAAAACGGTATAAATATTTTTCCTATTGCCGATAATAAGGTTATAAAAATATTCAGGAGGGGATTATGTCAAAAAAGAAAAAGAACAAAAATAAAGTTATCAAACTCACAGACAAAGAGTACGGGGAATATGTAATGGCGCTTAAAGACGAGAGACCGCCCAAACTCATGAGAGAAACTCAGGAATGACATAAAAACCGTGAAAGCAGATTTTGTTGCGGCGTTAAGGCATAATTAGTAAAAAT
>CALWBJ010000058.1 GCA_944376035.1 uncultured Clostridia bacterium
AAAAAGCCGTATTGTATGAAATCAAGTTTCCTGAATTTTGGGAAAAGGCTTATCGCGAAAAGAATGCTTTTTTTCAGCTTATAAAAAACGATGCCGAGAATTATGTAAAAACGATGGCAAAAGGTGCGGAGTTTCTCGACGGAGACATTGTAAGAAAGAATTTACAGTAGACGTGGAGAGTTTTGAAGTAAAAGAAATTAAAAATGACAAACAAAATACTTAAACTAATGTTATATGTGATATTGGTTAAAGGAGTTGGTTATGATATTTTATTTTTCTGGTACGGGAAATTCTAAATGGGTTGCAATGAAAGTTGCCGAGGTTATTAACGATAAATCATATGATATTACTTTAATAAAAGATGCGCCGGATGTAAATAACGAAAAACGTATAGGTTTTGTTTTTCCGGTTCATGCCTGGGGAGTCCCGGAACCTATGAGAATATTTGCTAAAAAATTACAGAGAATAAAGGCGTTTGCATTTGGAATCTGCACTTACGGTGCGGATGCCGGCCATACAATGAAAAAATTTTCTTCATTTTATAGACTTGACAGCGCTTACGGAATAGAAATGCCTAATAATTATATTATCGGCGAAGATCTTGAAGAAGAAGATGTAGTTACGCATAAATTAGAAAATGCCGCTGATGAAATTTTAAAAATATCTCAGGAGATTATCAATGAGAAAAAAGTTTATCGGGTAAACGAAGGTAAGTTTGCGAAATTTAAGTCCGGAATTATAAATTTCGGATTTAACAAGTTTGCACGTTCCACAGCAAAATTTAATGTTGATGAGTGCAAATGTACGGGATGTGGTTTGTGTGCGGAAAAATGTCCATCTTTATCGATAATTATGTCGGATGGTAAACCTATATGGAAAGGAAACTGTTATCAATGTATGCGTTGTATAAACATTTGTCCTCAGGTTGCAATACAGTACGGCAGTGATACTGTGGGAAGAAGGCGGTACACAATAAATAAATATTTAAAATAACGTCCAGCATTATCTGTTAGAACTTTTGTAAATTTAAAAGTCCGGGCAACAGTCCGGACTTTTGATCTTATTGTTTTTATTTTACTAGGTGAATCTTATTCAAAAAAATCAAAATAGTCATCCCACCAATTATCGTCATAATTTATAGCGGGTATTTTTATTTCGGGCAAAATTATTTCCTGTCCTTGCTTCTCGCAAACTTTACCTTTGCAATAGGGTACAACAGTGTAGACGTATGTCTCGCCGGGAATAACATCAGAATCAGTAAACAAAGTTTTGTTATCTGACTTCTCACTGCAAAAAACCATTTCTTTTTTACCGTTATAAGTTCTGTAAATGTAAACATTATAGAATTCTGTCAGACATAATCTTATTTCAATATTGTTGTTATTTACTGATATTTGCGGCTCTTCAATACGAGGGGTGGAAAATCTTTCCGAAGTCGGATACATATTATTATAAGATTTCGTCATAACTTTAATTCTGTATCTGTCGGGAGTGTTTTCATCCGCGATTTCAATTTTGTGTTCTTCTTCGTAACTTATTCTGTCCAGTTCGATTTCATGAACATTCCGAGGCTTTGGGAAGACGGGACCTGATTTTGATTTGTATATATTTTTCCATATATTGCAGCCTATCATGCACGGATAGGTCCCTCCGCTAACAGAGTTTGGCATTTTTGAGTAATTACTGTTTCCGAGCCATACTCCTAACACATATTCGGGATTATACGAAACAGAATATGCATCTGTGTTACCCGCACTTGTTCCTACCGTTCCTGTTTTTGCACAAAGACTTATATTGCTGAAAGAAAGTTTTTTTGCCGTACCGTCTGTAACGGTATATCCGAGCATATCGTTCATAATTTCTACAGTATCTCTGCCGAAAACTTTTTTTGTATGCGTCTCGGTTTTGATAGTCCTACCGCTTTCAAACGATATGCTTTTTATGCAGGTTGGCGAATTATAATTTCCTTCATTTATAAAAACAGTATATGCTGCCGAAAGTTGCTTAAGTGTCGCTCCTTTTTCGGTTGCACCTAAGGCTATACACAGCGAATTATCATTGAGTCCGGTAGGTATATCCATTCTGTTCAGGTATGATAGGGAGTTCTGAACTCCGAGATAATTCAGAAGTTTTACCGCACATACGTTTGAACTTTTTGCAAGGGCTGTCTTTACGGAAATATGACCGTAATATATATCACCGTAATTAGAGGGTGAATAACCGTTAAAATCGATTTTTTCATCTTCCATTATTGTAAATGAATCTACAATATTACGCTCGATTGCAGGTCCGTAAACTGCAATAGGTTTAATAGCCGAACCGGTTTGCCGATAAATCTCTCCGCAAGTTGATTTATATGCCATAATATTTCCGTAAGGATTTATAAGAATACAGGATTTATCACACGATAACTCATTTTTGTTAAGCGCTTCTTCTACGATATTTTGCTTTTCGGGATCAAAGTAAGTGTGTACGCTCAATTTGTCGTAGCCTAACTGACTATCCTCGATATATCTGCCGAGTTCTTTTTTTACAAGATATAAATATCCGTAATTACCTGATTCTTCTTTATTAACGGTAGACAAGTCTTGAGAAATGCACTTATTATATTCTTCGGCATCAATATATCCTTGGGTAAACATTTCTTTAAGGACAGTATTTTTCCGTTTATTGCATTTTTCAGGGGCGGAAAAAGGGGAGTATAAAGAAGGCGCTTTTATTATTCCGGCGAATGCTGCGCTTTCGTTTACCGTTAAATTTTCAGGAGACTTATCGAAATAATGCTTTGCGGCGGAGGTTATTCCAAAACAACTGTCGCCGAAATATATGGTGTTTAAATATTTTTCCAAAATTTCATTCTTGGTAAACTTCTTTTCGAGTTGTCTTGCCAGTTTCATTTCGATAAGTTTTCTTCGGAATGTCTTTTCGCTTGTAAGATGTGTGTTTTTAATCAGTTGTTGGCTGATGGTTGAAGCACCTTCCTTAAATGAAAAACTTTTTATATTGTTAAAAGTTGCTCTTGCAAGTCCGCGATAGTCTATTCCTTTATGAATGTAAAATCTTTTGTCTTCTATTGCGACAAAAGCATTTTTTACATGTGAAGGTAAGTTTGATAAATCCGTAATAGCCCTGTCATCCGATTCTTCCGTAATAACATTATCATAAACATCGTAAAAAGTAATTGAATTATCAAGATTTATTAATTTTCTCTCATCTAGGTTTATTCCCGCAGTTGTTACAAAAATAAACATTATTATTCCTAATATTGCTATCAGAATAACCGACAAGATTACGGTTAAGATTTTTAACGTTTTTTTCATACAGATTTAGTATGTTTAAAATATATTTATCTTATTCTATAACGCGTTTATAAATTGACAAAATCGGACAAATAAGTTATTATAAATAAATATGGATAATTTTAAAAGAAAATATTTTATAACTACATACGGATGTCAAATGAATCTGCACGAATCTGAAAAAATTGCCGGTATGCTTGAAAGCGAGGGATATGAAAAGGCTGAAAGTCAGAGCGAAGCGGATATAATAGTTTTTAATACATGCTGCATACGTGAGAATGCAGAGGATAGAGCCGAGGGAAATATAGGCGCATTAAAAAAACTGAAAAAAACCAATAAAAATCTTATTATTGCTGTCGGCGGTTGCATGACTCAGCAAAATGGTTATGCGGAAAAACTTTATAAAGAATTTCCGTTTATAGATATTATTTTCGGTACGCACAACCTTGACGGTTTCCGCTCCCTTTTGTCAAAAAGAATAGATCGAAATAAAAGCGTCATCGATGTCTGGGATAAAGAGGGTGATATAAGAGAGGATACGCCGAAATGCCGCAGCAGTTATCCTAACGCATGGATAAATATTGTGTACGGATGTAATAATTTCTGTACATATTGCATTGTTCCTTATGTCAGAGGGCGGGAACGTAGCCGAAAAACAGAAGATATAGTCAATGAATGTAAAAAAGTCATTAGTGAAGGATATAAGGAAATAACTCTTTTGGGTCAAAATGTAAATTCTTACGGTCATGATTTGGGCACGTCGGATTTTTCGTCTTTATTGAAAGAAATAAACAAAATAGAGGGAAAATTTCGTTTGCGTTTTATGACTAATCATCCCAAGGATTTTAATGAAGAACTTATAAAAACAATGAGCGAATGCGAAAAAATTTGTAAGAGCGTTCATTTGCCCGTTCAGTCCGGTTCAAACAGAATTTTAAAACTCATGAACAGGCATTATTCAAGGGAAGATTATTTTGACAAAGTTTCACTTCTCAGAAAATATATTCCCGATATAGCGATTACCACAGATATTATGGTTGGCTTTCCTGGTGAAACAGAGGAAGACTTCCTTGATACCATGGATCTTGTAAAACGCATAAAATTTGCCGGAGCATTTACATTTATTTATTCAAAAAGAAGCGGAACTCCGGCGGCAAAAATGGAGCCGCAAGTCGATCCTGAAATTTCAAAGGAAAGAATAATGAAACTTATTTCTGTTCAGGATTCCGTGAACCGTTCGTACTCAAAGTCTTATAACGGAAAAACAATAGAAATATTGTGCGAAGGGTACGATGATAAGAAAAACAAATATCTTGGCAGAGACGTTTTCGGAAGAATGGCATATTTTGATTGTAAAGAAAATTTAATAGGGCAATTTGTGAACGTCAGAATATCCAAAACCGGGGGGATATCGCTTTTGGGCGAGAAAGAATAAGAAGGAAGTTTATTATGTCAATAACACCAATGATGGATCATTACAAAAAACTCAAAGAGCAATATAAAGACTGTGTCTTGTTTTATAGGCTCGGAGATTTTTATGAAATGTTTTATGACGACGCCAAAAAGGTTTCGGCACTTCTTGACCTTACTTTAACAGGGAGAGATTGCGGGCTCAGTGAACGTGCGCCGATGTGCGGAATACCTTTTCATGCTGCGGATGTTTACATAGCAAAACTTGTTGCGCTTGGTGAAAAGGTTGCTATTTGCGAGCAGTTAAGTGAGCCAAACGGCAAGACAATGGTAAAGCGGGATGTAATTAAAATAGTTACTGCCGGAACAATTACCAATAATGAACTTATTGACGAAAAAAATAATAATTTTCTATGCTCTGTTTGCTGTTTTGAAAATAAAATTTTTGCCGCTTGGGCGGATATTACAACAGGGGAATTTTATACCGAGGCATTTTCTTCTGCCGACGCTGCGGAAGGTTTTAGTGATTTTCTTATAAAAACCGCACCTGTTGAGATCATTTCAAACGCTCAGGCAAGAGATATATTTAATGATAGTCCGCTTGTCAAACACTCTGTAGTCCCCAAATTTTCTTCTTACACGGAAAGTGAGTTTGATTTCGATATTGCCGAGCAATCATTGAAAGAACAATTAAATTTATCCACTCTTTCGGCTTTGAATCTGGACAAGGGTTGTGTATGCGCTGCCGGAGCACTTATTAGTTATCTTAAAGAAACCCAAAAGCATGCATTAAAAAATATAGATGAATTAAGATGTATAAATGGCGGCGATTTCATGATGCTCGATTCAAATGCCGTAAGAAATCTTGAACTTGTCAGAACTTTAAGAGATTCAAAACGCCACGGATCGCTATTATGGCTTCTTGATCGCACAAAAACGAGTATGGGGGCAAGAAAACTCCAAAACTGGATACTTTCTCCTCTAAGAAATGCCGAAAGTATAAATTACAGACTGGACGGTGTTGACGGATTATTTAAAAATACTCTTATTCGCGAAAGCCTTTATAATCTTTTAGGCGCAGTTAAAGACGTAGGTAGAATTACCGGTAAAATCTCTAATGGCAATCTTATGCCCAAAGACTGCGTTGCTCTTTATAAATCCCTGGAAATAATACCTAATATTAAATTTCAGTTGTCTGGCATCCAGGCTAAAATAATAACTGAAATAACCGAAAAACTAAAAGACTTTTCTGAAACCGTAAAACTTTTGAGTTCTGCTATCGAGGATGACCCGCCTGCAAATCTCAAAGACGGCGGATTTATAAAAAAAGGCTTTAATAAAGAACTTGATGAACTTCGCAGCGTCAATAAAAACGGTAAAGATCTTATAAATGATCTTGAAAGAGAAGAGCGCGAAAGAACAGGAATAAAAACTCTTAAAATCAAATATAACCGTGTTTTCGGCTATTTTATTGAAATAACTAATTCATTCAAGCATATGGCACCTTATGATTATGTAAGGCGACAGACACTTGCCGGCGCAGAAAGATTTGTGACAGACAAACTTAAAGAACTTGAAATCAAAATATTATACAGTGATGAAAAGGCTTTGGCTTTGGAAAACGATATTTTTAAAGATATAAAGAATTATCTTTCTGACCGTATTGACTTATTCAAAGACGCAGCCGATGCGATATCTGATTTAGACGTACTTCTGTCGCTTGCTATTGTGGCACGTGAATGCGGATACGTTAAACCGAAAATATTAGATTCGGGTTCTCCGTTGATAATTAAAAACGGAAGACATCCGGTAGTTGAAAGTCTTATAACTCAAAAATTTATTCCAAATGACTGCCTGCTAGATAATGATGAGAACAGGACAATGATCATTACCGGACCAAATATGGCAGGAAAAAGCACTTTCATGCGCCAGACTGCTCTTATTGTACTTATGGCGCATATGGGTTCATTTGTTCCGGCAGAGACCGCCGAAATACCGCTCACAGACAAGATTTTTACCAGAATTGGCGCAAGCGATTCTCTTATAAGCGATCAGAGCACCTTTATGGTGGAAATGACGGAAACTGCAAATATTTTGCTTAACGCCACAAAAGACAGTCTGATTATATTAGATGAAATAGGCAGGGGGACCAGTACATTTGACGGATTAAGCATAGCCTGGTCTGTTGTGGAATACGTTACCGAACATGTAAAGGCAAAAACCATGTTTGCGACTCATTACCATGAGTTGACCGAACTTGAAAACTTCATGAAAGGAGTGAAAAATTATAAGGTTACGGTCAAAGAATTACAGGGCACAATAGTATTTCTGCGTAAAATAATGCGCGGAGGAGCAAATAAAAGTTTTGGAATAGAAGTTGCCGAACTTGCCGGCGTGAATAAATCGGTTACCAAAAGGGCAAAGGAAATTTTGAAACAGTTGGAAAAATCAGATATAACAAAAGGATATTCTGCCCAAACGGTAGAAAAAAGCGATTCGGAAAATCAAAAACCGGCTTTTACGGAAACTGAAAAAATATTAAACGATATAGATATAAATAATTTATCGCCAATGCAAGCATTTAATATACTGGTAGATCTTCATGATAAAATAAAGGAAAAATTATGAGTAAAATAAATTTACTGAGCAGTGCCGTCTATAACCGAATAGCGGCGGGAGAGGTGGTTGAGAGACCTGCTTCGGCAGTGAAAGAACTTATAGAAAACTCAATTGACGCCGGTGCCGATAAGATTTGCGTGGAGATTAAAAACGGGGGAATTACTTCCGTTATTATTTCGGATAACGGTTCGGGAATTGAAAAATCCGAACTGAAAAAAGCGCTTATGCCTCACGCGACGAGTAAAATATCGGCAGTGGAAGATCTTGATAATATATTGTCATTAGGGTTCAGAGGAGAGGCGCTTGCAAGTATTGCGTCCGTTTCAAAAATAAACATAAAATCAAAGCCGAAAGACCAGGATTTAGGCGCAGAGATATCTGCTGACGGCGGACAAATGGGAGAAGTTTCCGACTGTGCATTGGACGATGGTACTGTTATTACCGTTAATAATTTATTTTTCAATACTCCTGCCCGCGCGAAATTTCTTAAAACCGAACGCACCGAAGAGAATGAAGTTTGTAATGTTTTTACAAAGTTTGTTCTCGGACATCCCGATAAGTCATTTAAACTAATCTGTGACGGTAAGACAGTATTGCAATCATACGGAGACGGTTTTGAATCATCAATAGTAAAAGTATACGGACCGGACATAATAGATAACTGTTATTTTATCGATACCGAAAAAAACGGGGTAAAAATTACAGGGTATATAGGTAAACAGTTTTATTCAAAACCCAACAGAAGTTATCAAACGGTTTTTCTGAACGGTAGATTTATTCAGAACCAAACTGTAAGTTCTGCTATATCCAATGCTTATGCCGCCTATTTAATGAAACGGCAATATCCATTTTACGTATTGTCTGTGAATGTTCCGAGTGATATAGTGGATGTGAATGTTCATCCTAATAAAATAGATGTAAGATTTGCTAATAATCAAATAATATACGGCGCTATTTATTCAGTTATTTCAAAAGTTTTGGACGGAAGCAGTGAAGTTTTGAATATAGTTTCACCTGTACATAATATAAATGAAAGTCAAAAAACGGATTTTACCAGTAGTTTTGCAAATCAGCAAAAAACTATTGAAAATAAAGATAATTTTGATAAAGATTATGCCAGACATATTCGGGAAGAGGATTATAAATTTGACGTATTGAGATTTGCCGACAGTATGAAAAGCCCGTCTGTGAATGATATCGATTCAAAAACTAAAACTTCAACCGATGCACCTGATATTTTCGCGGAAAATAAAGCCTATATCGAAAGATTGGAAAAAGAAAGAAGGCTTCGCGAAGAACCAAATCTCGTCCAGACTGAAATAAAGTTAGATAAGGATTTGAAATTTATTGCTCAAATACTGAATACTTTTCTTATTTTTGAAGACGGAACGGATATATATTTTGTTGACCAGCACGCCGCTCATGAGAGGATTCTTTTTGATAAATTCAATGAGCAGATTGCGGCAAACTCGATTGCTACTCAACCGCTGATTATACCGTATATTCTTAATCTTAATAATGACGAATCTGCATTTATCTCCGAGAAATCGCGCATTCTTACGGAAATGGGCATTGAGATAGAGGAATTCGGAAGAAATGCTTTTAAGGTTTCATCATTGCCTGTATATTTTTCCGAAATGAATCTGAAAAAATTTTTTGATGAAATCTTATCTGAAATAAATTCGCTCAAACAGATTACCGTAAAAAATCTCTTGACGGAAAAAATTGCACAGTCCGCTTGTAAGGCAGCCGTTAAATCAGGCGATAAACTTTCGGATAGTGAGATAAAAATTTTAGCAGATAAAATCAAAAATAATATTGGGTTAAAGTGTCCGCACGGCAGACCTTGCTGTGTTAAAATCACCAGAACGGAAATTGATAAATGGTTCAAAAGAATATTATAAATAATAAATTGATAATAATATGCGGACCTACCGCCTCTTCAAAAACTGCTCTTTCCGTTAAAGTTGCAAAACTTTTGGGGACCGAAATTATTTCTGCCGATTCAATGAATGTTTATAAAGGTCTTGATATCGGTACGGCAAAACCTACAGAGAAAGAAAAAGAAGGCATTAAACACCATCTTATCGACGTTGTAGAACCTGATAAAACTTTTTCGGTAGGCGATTATAAAGAATTGGCAAAACCAATTACGGATGAACTTTTATCTCGTCATACAATTTCGATTATTTGCGGAGGTACTGATTTTTATATAAATTCTCTTATATACAATTTATCTTACGGTAAAGGCCCGGGAGATATAGGTGTACGTGAGAAATATAATAATCTCGCAAAAGAAAATGGAAATTTTTTCGTATACAACATATTGAAAGAAAAAGACCCAATAAGTGCCGAAAAAATACATTTTAACGACTTAAAAAGAGTTATTCGTGCTTTGGAAATATTCGAAGGCGGAAGAAAAAAATCCGATATAAATGACGACATGACGCCGGTTTATCAATATAATGCATATTGTATTGATTTTCCTCGTGAAGTTTTGTATGAAAGGATAGATAAAAGAGTAGACTTAATGCTTGAAAACGGACTTGTAAAAGAAGTTGAAGAGTTATTGGATAGAGGTATAACCAAAGATATGCAATGTATGCAGGGAATCGGTTATAAGGAAACTGTTTCTTATCTTAATGGAGATATAAATTATGATGAAATGGTAAGCCTTATAAAATTAAACACCAGGCATTATGCAAAACGTCAAATTACTTTTTTTAAAAAATTAAACGGTCTTATTAAATTACCACCCTTATCCGTAAATGAACTTGCCGAAAGGATTGTTAACGAATTATGATAGACAATGAATTGATAAAATCTTGTGAGAATAAACTCGAAAAAGTATTTTCTTATATTGAAGATATAGCATTATATAATCAGGAAAAAGTGCTTAATGCTTTTAAAAAAAATAGAATCGCTTTAAGACATTTTAGCGGTACGAGCGGATACGGCTACGGGGACGAAGGCAGAGACACTCTGAACAGGCTTGTTGCTGATATTTTCAAGGCGGATAAGGCAATCTGTTCTCCCAATATTGTTTCAGGGACGCACGCTCTTTCTCTTTGTCTGAGCGGTATACTAAGACCGGGTGATTGGTTTCTTTCTGTAACGGGAGAGCCTTACGACACCTTGGAAGAAGTTATAAAAGGAAAAAATAACGGTTCTCTTGAAGATTACGGAATCTCATTCAGTTCTATACCCTTAAAACAAAATAAGGTCGACAAAGAAAAAATATCAAAAGTTTTTAATGAATCAACCAAAATGCCTGCAATGATTTATTTGCAACGTTCTCGAGGATACGAATGGCGGGATGCGCTTTCTATAAGCGATATTAAAGAAACAGTAGATTATTTGAGAGATCTTGGCTACAATGGATGTATAATGCTAGACAACTGTTATGGCGCCTTTATGGAAAAACAAGAGCCGACGGAAGTAGGCGTAAATATACTTGCGGGATCCATGATCAAAAATCTCGGTGGAGGTTTTGCTCCTACCGGAGGGTATATATGCGGAGACAGTAAATATGTTCAACTCGTTGAAAACCGATTGACTGCGCCATCTATCGGAGGAGAAGTCGGTTCATACTTGCCGGGGTATCAGCAATTTTATCAAGGTATTTTTGTAGCACCCCATACAGTTCTCCAAGCGGTAAAAGGAGCATTGCTTTTTTCGGCTGTAATGAATGAATTGGGATTTGAAACTATGCCCGCGCCTTATAGTAAACCATATGATATAATACTTGCAGTTAAATTTAACGATAAGCAAAAATTGATTTCTTTTATACAAGGCATACAGGAAAATTCACCGATTGACAGTCACGTATCTGTTTTACCTTGGGATATGCCCGGATATCAGGATGAAGTCATTATGGCCGCCGGCTGTTTTGTTCAAGGTTCCTCGATAGAACTTTCCGCTGATGCACCTATAAAGCCTCCTTATATTGGTTACTTACAAGGAGGGCTTACTTACGAACACTGTAAAATTGCTTTAAAAAATATGAAAATATAAATCAAATATTTTATTCACAATATTTTTTGTATATTTGTCGATACAAATATAAGTTCTTAATATTCTATATAAAATGGGCGGATAAAACAAAATAATTTTGTTTTATCCGCCTTATAATTTATAATTTTTTGAAAATATTTCAAATTTTTGTTTAAAGTCGGCAAATTACTGCAATTATATGATTATTTTAATAAAAATTCTGTTTAAATTAACAGAAACTGCCGAGATTATTGCTTAATAAATATAGATAATACAATTTAAAAATTTATCGAAAAAATATACAAATCAAAATTTTCTTATCAATCCTTTAACAACGCCCAGTATTTGTACATTATCAAAAATCATATC
>CALWBJ010000059.1 GCA_944376035.1 uncultured Clostridia bacterium
AAAAATTTTATTTACTGCCGCTTATTTGCAGCCGCAGCCGAAGTTGCCGAGGAAACCTCCGTTACCTTTGCAGCAGCAGCATATGAGCAGGAGCGCCACAGGCAGACAGTAGCAACTGTTGAAGAAACCGTTTAAGCAACCGCTCTTGCAAAGACAGATAATAAGAAGTATTATCAGAATCCACAGGCAACAGTTGTTGCCGAATAAGTCAAAACCGTTCATTTAAGTACCTCCAAAGTATTTCTTAACCCTCCGCCTATGTAGAAATGTTTTTGTTCGGCGAAGTTCTTTCTACTTTCATAATAATCATTGTGCGTTAAAAATGTTACATATCGGGGTAAATTTAATTGCTATATGATTTTTTTTGTGTTAAAATAACTAATATCGGAGCGGAAAACCTTACGGATTCCGACTTCTGATAAAAATTTTTTATTTTTATGCAACAGATATTCCCCGATAGCGGAAATCTGATTGGAGGTCAAAATGAATAACGAGAACGAAAGAGAAACTATGTCTCTTACGAGACGGCTTACCACGTTTGCCATACTCACGGCTCTGGTGATTGTGCTTCAACTTTGGGGAAGCAGTATCAGAATCGGTATAGTAAGTTTAAACTTCGTACTTATACCGATAGTGCTTTGCGGCATGCTCCTTGGAGTTTTATACGGCGCTCTTATAGGTCTGGTGGTCGGGTTCGTAACCCTTATATGCGGTATTACGGGCTTTGATTCTTTCACAATGATACTTTTAGGCGAATCGCCTGTTCTCATAACGGCTATATGTCTTATAAAAACAACTGCCGCAGGCGCGGTTTCCGCACTGATATATAAGGCAATGAAAAACAGACATAAGTATGTCGGAACTTTTCTATCCGCGGCGGCAACCCCGCTTGTGAACACTTCGATTTTTATTCTGGGAATGCTTTGTATTCTCGATATTCTTAAAAAGAATTTTATAAATGACGGTACAAGCGCATTATATTTTTTGTTTGTGAACATTGTCGGACTTAATTTTATTTTTGAATTTATTTTAAACCTTCTGCTTGCGCCTGCTTTGTTCAGAGTGATAGAAGTAATCGGCAAAAGCAGGAGATAAAGTTTAGTAAAAGATGGCGGGAAAAAACATGTTACTTGCAATAGACATAGGAAACACCAATATAAAATACGGAATATTCAAAGGCGATGAACTTGTAGCGAGTTTCAGGGTCTCGTCAAGACTGACGAGGACTGCCGACGAATACGGCTCGGTTCTTGTCAATCTTTTAAGCGACGGCGGCGTCAGGAAAAAAGATATTGACGGAATAATAATGTCGTCGGTTATTCCTTCGCTTAATTATACCATGTGCCATATGTGCGAATACTTTTTCGGTATTTCCCCGCTCATGGTCGGACCCGGAATCAAGACCGGGCTTAACATAAAGGTAGAAAACGCAAAAGAAGTGGGCGCGGACAGAATAGTAAACAGCGTGTCGGCATATAATAAATACGGCGGACCTGTCGTAGTTATAGATTTCGGCACGGCGACTACTTTCAACGTTATAGATAAAGACGGCGTGTTGATCGGCGGAGTGATTGCGCCCGGAATAAAAACTTCACTTGAAAGTCTTGTCAAATCTACCGCGCAACTTCCGATGATAGAACTTGTTTCTCCTAAGAAAGTTATCGCCAAGAACACGGAGACTAATATGCAGGCGGGTATTATATTCGGTTTTGCAGGTCTCGTAGATAATATACTCAACAAAATAAGAAAGGAACTCGGCGAAGATAAGATCACCGTTGTCGCTACCGGCGGAATGGGAGAAATTATAGCAAAAGAAGTTCGTTCGATAAGTGTTGTGGACAGGCGTCTTACGCTTGACGGGCTGAGAATAATATACGGATTAAATAAAATCGATAATCAGGCGAAATAAGTTTTTTATAAAAGGACATGCCTGTTAAAATAATCGAGTTTTAAATCTTAAATATAAATTTATATAAAATAAAACACAAATCGGTATAAAACCGATTGACAGATAAAGACAGATTTTTACCACTTAACTAAAAAACGGAGGCGGTTATGAAAAAAGTTGGCGTTGCTATTTTGGGACTGGGTGTTGTCGGCGGAGGTACTTATAAAATACTCACCGAAAAGAAAGAATATTTCAAAACGACGCAAGGTCTCGATGTTACGGTCGAAAACGTACTTGAAAAAAATATTGACAGAGCGACGGCGCTCGGTATAGATAAAAGCATAGTAGCCACCAATATAGAAGAAGTGGTTTCGAATTCCAACGTTGATATAGTTATAGAAGTTATAGGCGGCGTAGAACCGGCTAAAACTTTTGTTATGAAAGCGCTCATGAGCGGCAAGACAGTCGTTACGAGCAATAAAGAACTTTTCGCTAAGCACTGGTCCGAACTTGAAGAAGAAGCCAAGAAAATGCGCGTCGGCTTGTTCTTTGAAGCGAGTTGCGTTGGCGGCGTACCGATAATAAGAACTTTGCAGGAAGGTATGCAGGCTAATAAGATTTTATCCATAAAAGGAATTATCAACGGCACTACAAACTATATCCTTACCAAGATGAGTTTAGAAGGTTCTTCGTACGAAGAGGCGTTGAAAGAGGCTCAGAGACTCGGCTATGCGGAATTCAATCCCACGGCGGACGTTGAGGGTTTTGACGCTACTTATAAATTATCTATTTTATCTTCTTTGGCGTTCAATGCGAAAGTTGATATTGAAAACGTTTACAGAGAAGGTATCACGTCGATAACAAAAGAAGATATCGCTTGCGGTAAAGAACTCGGATATACTCTTAAACTTCTCGGTATCGGTAAAAATTCTGAAAACGGAATTGAAGTCAGGGTACATCCCACGTTTATTCCTAACAGCAATCCGCTCGCTACAGTTAACGATTCTTTCAATGCCGTTCATCTTGTTGGAGATTCTGTCGGCGAGATAATGCTTTACGGCAGAGGCGCGGGCGCACTTCCTACCGGCAGCGCAATAGTTTCCGACGTGATTTTTGCGGCTAAACACCATGAGTACTATTACGCTGCTTTTGAAAACAGCAGCAAAGGCAATAAGAGCACTAAATTTGTTTCCGACTTTGTTTCTCAGTATTTTATAAGAATGACCGTTAAAGACGAAGCGGGCGTTTTAAGTAAATACTCGGGAATTTTTGCAAAATATAACGTCAGCATAAAAGAAGCAAAACAGATTGCCGGAGTTGAAGGCAAGGTCAGCACAATCATTATTACTCATGCCTGCAAGGAAAGCGCTTTGAGAAAAGCGATTGAAAAAATCGAAGAACTCGAAATCGTCTATTCGGTAGACAGCGTAATAAGACTGGAAGACTGATTTATATATCTTCCGATTAAAATTTTCAAGTTTTATTGCAATTTATTTTAGAATTGATATTATGCAACTTGTTGCATGTTTGATTTGTGTTTCAACTCTTTTATTGAATTTGAGTATTGAAACCGTTGAAAAGTAAACCGATACCGCCCTGCGCCATATTAAAACGCAGGGCGGTTTTTTTAGTTTTTTTATTTTACTTGTCGGGAATTGTTTTATTCTTTCGAGTTATTAAACAATTGATTGCATTTATTTTAATTTTTCAAATATTTTTGATTAGTGCGGTAATTTTTTAATCCGATATTTTGTTGTTTGATTGGTAATATGGAAAATTCGCTGAAAAGCAACAATAATCTCATAATTTTTAGTATCGGGGTAAGGCACTAAATCAAAAGAATTTATAAATCTTGATGTTTTTAAAAATAACTTAATCTTTTTTATAAAAATTTTAAAATTTGTTTACAGTTTTTTCAAAAAAATCTTAAATTAAAAATTATCTTGATTAAAGTTT
>CALWBJ010000060.1 GCA_944376035.1 uncultured Clostridia bacterium
TTTTCGTCGACAGGGTCTATTTTGTTATATTTCCCGAACAGTTTCTTTGCCCTCAAATGCATTTTCCCGAGTTCGGGATCCGCCGGCCGATAAAGTTCGCCCGCCAACATCTTCTCTCTTTCCGTCATATTTTTATCGTTCCCCGATTTTAACTATGTTTATTAATTCATGTCGGGCACAAGCGGTCCGGCAAGTTCTTTTAAGAAGAATAGTTTTCCGGGCAGTGTGGGTATATACGACGAAGTTACAAATCTAGTGGGTTTATAGCGAAGAGTCATCCAAAGGCTCATTCCCTGCCACTGCATTCCGCGAGAAAGCGCGCCGTCTGCGCCGCCTATGGCATAATCTGCCTGGAACATGAGCGCGGGACCAACCGTATTTGCACGGCAAGGAACAAGACTCGTCCTGCTCTTGAAAGAGGTTATGGCGTTCTGTTCAATAGTAAGCGGATGAAGTTTCGCACCAATTCTGTAAGGCTGCTCTTTCCATTCAGCGTCAGATTTGAATTCTGAACCGAATTGCGGTTCCCAGAATGCTATATGACACATTCTGCCTATTCCGTACACAAGAACGAGTTTCGCACCCTCTTTTTTAAGTTTCGCTATCTTTTCGGGATATGTCGGAAGATTATCCTTAGTAGCGAAATTTCTGTGGTCTACAGGAACAGTCAGTTCTCCCAAAGGATTATAAAATGCCTGTTCCATAGCGTTCTGGAATGAAGCCTCGCCCGTTATGGTATTACCCTCTGCGTCCGCCCATTCGTCCATGTTGAAGCACCATACGTTTTTGCAACTTATATTCCATTCTTTAAGAAAATATACCGCCCACTTATACATTCCCATAGGACCTACGGGAAGTATGAAACAAAGTTTCTGACCTTTCTCGTTAGCCTTTTTAATCTCGTTGGCTATTTCATGACCCATCTTTACGTCGAATTCAGCGAGAGACGAGCATTCCACAGGATTAAAATCCTTATTCCAGAAATCCTGTCTTTCGGTAACCTTTTCAGGCGCATGAGAGCAGCACTTGTCGATTTTCTCAAAATCCCATCCTTCGGGATAAAACCCTTCAAGCAAACTTCCTTTTACGGTAGAATTAAAATCCATAATTTTCTCCTTTTTAATTTAAAATTTATTTTGTATTTATTATTTTTAATTTTATGGTGTAAAATTACTTTATTATATAATAATAAAAATCACTTTTCCGAATAGATCCCGTCCACGACTTTTTGTACCTGTACCGCTCTTTCCGCATAATAATAGTCAGGCTTTCCGCTTCTCAATATTTTTGTAAAGTCTTTTATTTGTTTTAAATAAAGATCTCCGCCGTTACCGTAATATGTTACGGGTTTATCCGAAGTACGCTCCTGCTTGGCCGAGTATTCGCCTTGCGGTGAATGCAGAAAAAGCATTCTTCCCTTTTCTTCCTGCCCGAGTGTTCCGAAACAGTTTATATATCCTTCCGTTCCGTACAGTTCCATTTTGGATACGGAAGCCTTGTCGGGAAGATTAAAGTTTACGTCAATATGACCTAAAACTCCGCTCTCTGTCCGAAATGCTATTACACCGCCGTCCTCAACTTCGTAAGAAAAGACTCTATGCGATAAATAAGATTTAGTTTCCGTTATCTTTTCGTCAAGTATGTATTCAATAAGTTCAATGCAATGAACGCCGAGATCCATAACCGCGCCGCCGCCGCCAAGCGCTTTGCTTTGACGCCATGCGCCCGCAATTTCGGGATACCAGCAGGAAAATTGTAATCTTACGTCATTTACCGTGCCTATTTTTCCATCGGCTACAAGTTTTTTGGCTTTTACATGCAGATTATGATATTTCATCATATATCCCACTGTAATTTGTTTGCCTTCATTTTTAAAAGCATTAACCAGTTTTTCACCTTCGGCAGAATTCATTCCTATCGGTTTTTCGATAAAAACATGTTTCCCGTGTTCAAGACATATCATTGCCTGCTCAACATGACATTTTACGGGCGTACCGATATATACTGCGTCGCATTCGCTTTTTTCAAGCATTTCGCGCTCGTCGGTAAAATAACTCACCGAATACTTTTTGCCAAGTCTTTCGGCAGTCTCGGGATTTCTGTCCATTAACGCCGTAAGTCTGCTTCCGCCGTCACTTAAAATCGCCGGTATAGTACGCCTGTCCGCTATTCCGCCTGCCCCTATCACACACCACTTTATATGCATATTTATTCCTTTCAATTTTAATTTTTATATTTCAAATTAAAGTTTTCGGACAAAATTTTTCTTTTATGCAATCATCGAAAATATAAGCCTGAAACAAATCATCTGATTTAAGGTAAAAGTCTTTTTGTAGTTCCTTTCAGATAAACCTGGCACTGACGGAATCCTTCCGCATAGCCTGCACCGCACTGATATCCGCGGTATTTCGAGCACGTTCTCACCATGTCCGCAAAATCTATTCCGTCGTGGTCTCTCATCCATACAAGTTGACTCTCATGACATTCGAGCATCTTTATTTTTAAATCTATTTCATCGGTTATATCAACAAATTCGGTAGGATTGAAGTTTACTCCCGCAAGAGTATCCATATAATATATGGGCACAAGTTTTGCCGCCTTTTTCTCCTTACTTGCGTAATTGGGAAGAGTCGCCGTAAAACTCGCGTCAAAAACAAGTCTTGACACCGCAGTATGGTCGGGCATATAGTCGTCTGGAGAATGGGTTATTATAAAATCGGGATCGGCGTATCTTATAACGTCCACTATCTTGTCCCTCGCGGCCTTGTTATTATCAAAAATTTCAAGATCGTCAAAACCGCCCCATATAACTTCCGTTCCCGCAAGACTTCCCGCTTTCTTCGCCTCGTTCGCACGTATTACCCTAAGTTCGTCAGGGGGAATTATTACATGTCCCATGTTCCCGCTTGAAACATGGCACACCACCACTTTGTCCCCTCTCTTTACGCATTTTGCAAGCGTTCCGGAACACGCTATTTCTATATCGTCCGGATGCGCGCCTATTGCCAATACCCTCATTTATTTATACCTCCTGTGATAGAGTTTTATTTGCTTTCAAATTATTTTTAATTATAATATACATTATTAAAAATTACAATGTCATAAAATATCCTAAAAGAGTAAAATAATCTACTTGTATTTTTCGGTTTAGTATGTTATACTTTTTTTATGAAAAAATATTTTCGCCATAAAATTCAGAACCTGCTTATTGTCAATAAAATCGTTACCATACACTACTTCGAGTTCGGTAAACATTTTAAACACGAAGAAGAATCTCACGATTTCTGGGAAATTGTTTATGCGGACAAGGGTAATATTATTTGCACTTCTTACGGAAAGGAAATAATGCTCCGTCAGGGAGAAATGATCTTTTATAAGCCGGAAGAGCCTCATTCTCTTTCCACCGACGCACAATCTGCTTCCAACGTATTCGTTATTTTATTTGAATGCCATTCAGATG
>CALWBJ010000061.1 GCA_944376035.1 uncultured Clostridia bacterium
GGGTTTGGTATCGACCAAAAGAAAATGAACGAGGTTGTGCGTCAACTCAAGGTGGTGCACGACAAGGGCGTCGAGGTGGGCATAATCATCGGCGGTGGTAACTTCTGGAGGGGCAGACAGGCAGACCCTGCCATGAACAAGGCGACGGCAGACCATATGGGTATGCTCGCAACCGTCATAAACGCGCTTGCCATTCAGGACGCACTTGAAAGAAAGGGCGCTCCCGTCCGTGTTCAGACAGCGCTCACAATCACCCGCGTTGCGGAACCGTATATACTCCGCAAAGCCATGAGCCATCTGCATAAAGGCAGAATCGTGATTTTTGCATGCGGCACAGGCAATCCGTACTTTACCACAGACACCGCCGCCGCGCTCCGCGCCGCGGAAATCGACGCCGATATATTGCTTCTTGCCAAGAATGTAGACGGCATTTACGATTCAGACCCCAGACTTAATCCCGACGCCAAAAAACTTTCGTCAATTACTTACAGAGAGTTTATCGAAAAAAATCTCCGCGCCATGGATGCTACCGCTATCACCATGTGCATGGAAAACAATATCCCCGTGCTTGCTTTCGGACTTTTCGAAAAAGACGCGCTCCTCCGCGCCGTTACGGGAAAACAGATAGGAACGATTATAAAGTAACTTTCCGTATAAACAAAATCATTATATAATTCAGAATAAAATTTAAATCATAACAATATTAAAAGCGGACATTGAGCGAAAAAATAAACGCGCGTCCGCTTCCTTCCGCCGTCGGGTACGGCTTTATCCTACCCTAATAAAACATTAAGGAGAAGATTATGGCAATCCAGAACGAACAATATGAAATGATCATGCTTGAACTGACGGAAAAAACAGAAAAAACCGTTTCCGTACTTAACAGCGAATACGTTACCATTCGTGCAGGCCGTGCAAATCCGCATATCCTCGACAAGGTGCTCGTGGACTACTACGGCACTCCCACCCCTATCAATCAGGTAGGTAACTTATCCGTAAGTGAAGGCAGATGTCTTATAATAGCGCCTTGGGACGGAAGTATGCTTAAAGTAATTGAAAAACAACTGCTCGCGGAAAATCTCGGCATAACTCCCACCAACGACGGTAAGGTAATACGTCTTGTATTCCCCGCTCTTACCGAAGAAAGGCGAAAGGAACTTGTAAAACAAATAAAGAAGATGGCGGAAGACGCTAAGGTCGCAGTCAGAAACGTCCGCAGAGACAGTATGGACGCAATAAAGAAAATGAAAAACAATAAAGAACTGTCCGAGGACGAACACGCGTTATGCGAAAAGGAAATAGACAAAGCCATTTCCGGCTCCATTGAGAAAATAGACAAACTCTGCCAGGAAAAAGAAAAGGACATAATGAGCGTATAATGGACGCAAAAAAGATCCCCGCCCACGTGGCGATTATAATGGACGGCAACGGCAGGTGGGCAACTGCGCGAGGCAAAGAGCGTTCATTCGGTCATAAAAAAGGTTCGGAAAACGTGGACAGAATAGTAAGCCACGCTTTTTCGCGCGGAGTAAAAACCCTGTCGCTGTACGCTTTTTCTGCCGAAAACTGGGCGCGCCCCAAAGCGGAAGTGGACGAACTCATGCGCCTTCTTAAAATTTACTTTAAAAAATTTATTAAAAAGGTCTTAAAAAACGACGTTCGGCTATACGTTATGGGCGATTTGGAAAAACTGACGCCCGAACTGAGAAAACTGATTGACAGCGACATGAAAAAATCCGAACATTGTAAGGAACACATACTGAACGTAGGTATAAACTACGGCGGCAGACAGGAAATTTCTGCGGCGGTAAACAAACTCGTTGCCGAAAGAAAAGAAATTACTCCCGAGAGCATTGCAGAAGCCCTTTATACCGCCCCGTTCGGCGACCCCGACCTTATTATAAGGACGGGCGGAGAGTTGAGACTATCAAACTTCATGCTCTATCAGGCCGCTTACAGCGAACTGTATTTTACCGACGTTCTGTGGCCGGATTTCGATGAAAACGAGTTCGATAAAGCAATATCGAACTTTTCCGAACGCCAAAGAAGATTCGGGAAAATTTCCGATAAATAACGGTTATGTAAAATTATTAAGTTTATAGCTTTTTTCTAACTTAATAATTCAAAAATATCATATCGCAGTTTCGCATTACTTTTATTATTAATTATAGATATAAGGATAAATTTATCATATATTTAAATTTATCATATATTTAAATTACACAAATAAAAATAATTAAAAAATATTTTACACGGATATTTTATAATTACTTAAAAAACTTACAGAAGAAAACTGAAAAAGGTATAAAAACAGAAAAGGAAACTTACTTAGAGAATGAAAAGAGTAATTTCGGGTTCGGTATTCGTAGCGGTTGTAGCAGGATTCTTTCTATTAAGGCAATTCACCCCCTATCCGCAACTTTTTGACATTTTGATATATTTCTTTCTCGTAGCAGGCACTTTCGAACTCGGAAGGGCAATAAAACCTTTTTCCGTAAGCGGCACACATATCGGCTCGGTTATTTACGCCGCGTTGTTTGCGCCCGTATATGTAATTTCGGAAGAATTTATTATAAGCGGTATGGGCTGGCTTTTCGCCCTTACCTTCTGTATCCTTGCCCTGCTTATCCTTACGGTGCGGTGCATAACACAGAATAAGGACATGAAGACTTTTGCGGTAAGTGCTCTGCCGCTTGTCTACCCCGCTCTTTTTATACTTACAATGCTCCTTTCAAACGATTTCAGCGAACCCAAAGGCTTTCTGGCACTTCTCATGCTGTTTGTGATAGCGCCCTTTTCGGATACTTTTGCATTCATAACGGGTTCACTCATAGGCGGGAAGAAACTTTGTCCGAAACTCAGTCCTAAAAAGACCTGGTCGGGAGCAATCGGCGGAGTAATAGGCGGCGGTATCGGCGGACTTTTGGTTTATTTTATATTCATTGAATCGGCTCAGACCGTCAACTTCTTTTCCCCGGTGCTTTTATTCATACTCTTAGGACTTTTCGCCAGTATAATAACCGAAGCGGGCGACCTTTTCGAAAGTTTTATAAAACGGCGCGCGGGTATAAAAGATATGGGCAAAATAATGCCCGGCCACGGCGGAATTATGGACAGGATTGACGGAATGCTTTTCGCAAGCGTACTCATATATCTTATTTTCCTTTTTGTATAAAGTATTTACGATAAACCGAAATCCATATTTTTAATTTTTATATATAAACGGCAATCTGTTTTTAATTTGAAAACCGACTTATAAAAATTTTGCGCCGAACTCGGATAAATCACATAAGCAAACCTAACTATAAAACGGTTAACTGTTAAAGGAATATAAATGAAAAAAATCGCTTTGATAGGAAGTACGGGTTCAATAGGCAGACAGGTCCTCAACGTAGTAAGAAGGCACAGCGACAGGTTTAAAATAGTTTCGCTTGCCGCAGGCTCCAACACCCGACTGTTATCGGAACAAATCAGAGAATTCAAACCTGAAATCGCCACTTCCGCGGAAAACGACAGCGAATTTGCGGGTCTTATTCCACAAGGAGTGGATTTTTATAGTGGCGAAAACGCGTTCACTGACGCGATAACGTCTGACGCCGACATTGTCGTTATTGCTCTTGTAGGCTTTAAGGGCATAATAGCCGTACTCGACGCAATAAAAAAAGGTAAAAACATCGCGCTTGCCAATAAGGAAAGCCTCGTCGCGGGCGGTGAACTTGTAATGAAAGCCGCAAAAGAAAAAGGTATATCCATATTCCCCGTTGACAGCGAACATTCGGCAATCTGGCAGGCACTCCATTTCGACTTCACCGCGCCTTTTAAAAAACTCATTCTTACCGCAAGCGGCGGCGCGTTCAGGGATTGCACCTCCGAACAATTAAAAAACGTAACCGCAAAGGACGCTCTTAAACACCCCAACTGGAACATGGGCGCTAAAATTACAGTCGACTGCGCGACTCTCGTCAATAAAGGTTTCGAAGTTATTGAGGCAAAATGGCTGTATAACGCTCCTTTTGACAAAATAGACGTAATAATTCACAGGGAAAGTATCATACACTCTATGGTAGAGTTATATGACGGCGCCGTTATCGCACAAATGAGTTACCCGTCAATGGAACTTCCCATTCAACTTGCTCTCACCTACCCCGAAAGAATAAATACCGAAATTAGGGGTTTAGATTTTGCAGCATTACACAAACTAACTTTCGACGCGCCCGATAAAGACAGATTTCCCTGTCTTGACCTTATAATAAATGCCGGTAAAGCGGGAGGACTCTATCCTGCCGTGGCAAACGCCGCCAACGAACGTGCGGTCGGCCTGTTTTTAAAAGACAGAATATCCTACTTTGACATTTACCGCGCCATAGACGGAGCGCTCAGCGCGTTTAACGGAGAAAAACTGTCTGACTTTGAAAGTATCGAGCGCGCGGACAATTATTCAAGAAAATTCGTAAACAGATTATTCGGAGTTTAAATGAACTTTTTATTACTTGCATCATTCGGAGAAATAATGCAGTACGTCGGTTACGTACTGATTGCCATATTAGTTCTGCTCGCCATGATAACCGTTCATGAGTTCGGGCACTATATAGTCGGAAAAATTTTCGGATTCGGCATAACCGAATTTGCGATTGGTTTCGGTCCGAAACTCTATAAGCACACAAAAAAGAACGGTGAGGTTTTTTCCGTACGCGTTCTTCCGCTCGGCGGTTTCTGCTCGTTTAAGGGTGAAGACGAAGAGGACGACGACCCCTCAGCCTTTAACAATAAAAAGCCGTAGCAGCGCATACTCGTACTCATCGTAGTCGCTTT
>CALWBJ010000062.1 GCA_944376035.1 uncultured Clostridia bacterium
CTGCTACATTAAAAAAGAACCTGGCGTTAATAAACGCCAGGCCTAAAAAAGTTTTGCATTACCAGACACCGCAAGATTTGTTTGAACTAAATCTTAAAAAGTGTTGCTCTTAGTTTGACAATTCATCTTTTTGTTAGATTATACTGATAAGCGCAAAACTTTGATAAAAAAGTTTATAAATCTTATGATAATGGAGTGTTGCAAAAACAAAATATACTTAAATAATATCTGCATGGATTACCGCAATGTTACATTTTAAAAGCATCGTTCGTTACTGTAAAACCATGTAATATGGGTTAGGAGAAAAGGTGCTTATAAAAAAGTAATTCAAAGCGCTCTTAAACCTAAATTGTTAAAAGTTTTGCATTTTTTATTAACACAAAATTTGATAAAGCATAATTTAAATATGCGTTAAACATGATTTTATAAATTCATTCTTTATTTTATATATTTTTTAAGTTAAGCCGCTAAGGAAAATTTGTGAGGGGTTTTATGAAAATTTTTGTACTTGTAACTTTTATACTCATGTATATACTTATAATAGTTCTGCCCAAACGTAAGGCTATTATAGCAGGCGCGAGCGTTGTCGTAATGGGC
The DNA here is from genome assembly GCA_944376035.1 of uncultured Clostridia bacterium. GTDB lineage: Bacteria > Bacillota > Clostridia > Christensenellales > Borkfalkiaceae > UBA1259. Next base: position 598 of record CALWBJ010000062.1, read on the forward strand.
GCGGTTCTTCTCATCGGTGGAGCGATAAATGGCGCGGAAATGTTCGGGTCCATAGATTTCAACGTTCTTCTGATGCTTTTAGGGATTATGGTAACGGTCGGGCTTTTTGCCGATTCGGGAATGCCCGCAAAACTTGCGGATAAAATGATATCCAGAATCCACGGTGCGGTTGCGGCTATAACTCTATTGGTGCTTATGAGCGGATTTATATCCGCATTCGTAGATAATGTTGCCACCGTTCTCATGCTTGCGCCGATCGGGCTTGCCGTTGCTAAAAAAATAGACGTTTCGCCCATTCCCGTTTTGATAGGTATTGCGGTATCGTCAAATTTGCAGGGAGCGGCAACTCTGGTGGGAGATACAACTTCAATCATGCTCGGCGGTTTTGCGGATATGAGTTTCTTTGACTTCTTCTTTTTAGACGGGAGATTTTCAATTTTCTGGTCGGTAGAACTCAGCGCAATAGCCACCGTACCGGTAATCTTATTTGTATTCAGAAAGGACAAAAAAACTCTTCAATATAAGAGCGACGAAGTAAATGTTAAAAGTATAGTTCCTACAATTCTCCTGCTTTTAAGTATCACAGGGCTGGTTGTAACATCGTTTATTCCGGACAAGCCGTCAATAACCAACGGTATTATATGCGTGGCATTCGGTCTTATAGGTGTAATTCACTACGTTATAACAAATAAAGGAAACAAGGGAAATACAGAAGAGGAAAACGGGATTTTCTCTTTGCTGAAAAAATCCGTTGACTATGAAACTGTTTTGTTTTTGCTGTTCTTATTTGTAATTATCGGGATAGTGGAAAAAGTAGGTATAATATCGGATATAAGCGCGCTTTTCGGAAGCATAGGCAATAAAAACATATTCTTACTGTATACGGTCATAGTTTTCGGTTCTGTTCTCTGTTCGGCGTTTATAGACAATATACCTTATGTTGCGACCATGCTCCCTGTAATAGAAGGGCTTACCGCTTCTATGCCGCAGGTGTCTCCGTATTTACTTTATTTCGGATTGCTTATCGGCGCGACTTTGGGCGGAAATCTCACTCCTGTCGGAGCGTCTGCAAACGTGGTTGCGACGGGAATACTTAATAAAGAAGGGTATAAAGTAAAATCATCTGATTTCTTCAAAATCGGCATACCTTTCACATTGACGGCGGTACTAGTCGGATATGCATTCGTTTGGTTTGTATGGGGCATGTAAAGATAAACTACTAAAAAGTTTATAAAAGAAGAAGCATTTTAATAATGTAAAAAGGCGCCGTCTGCGATTTATCGCAGACGGCGCCTTTTTTAGTTAATTTACTTAGTTTAATTAATTTACTTAATTTTAATTTTGGTATTAAAGTTATGTAATTTACTTAATAAATCCGAATACAGAAAGTTGTTTTGAGATAAGAAAACTTCGGTAAATATTATTAATCGGAAATTTAATTTAAAGCAATCAGTTGACTTCAATTCCTGTGGGGCTGAACATGAAAATATTTTTCTGCATTTCGTAAACCCCGCCGTTTAGTGCGTATATAGCGCCTGAAAGCATATCTAAAACGCGAATTGCGGTTTCTGTTTTCAATTCGGTAAGGTGTACTATTGCGGTTTTGCCTTTTTTAATTGCGTCGATAATATGCTCTACGTCGTCATAAGAAGTAGGGCTGAAAACAGATACGGGACCCTTGGCTTCGCCGGGCTGATCCGGTTTTGACCTTAACCCAGAATCTTTATTGAGTTGATCGCTTTTTTGTCTCGGTTCTCTGCCGAACAAATCAAAAACGCCCATTTATTTCACCTCGTAATTTCTTTTACCGAAAATGCCCGAACCTATCCTAATCATGTTGCTTCCGTTTGCTATTGCGGTCTTATAATCTGCGCTCATGCCCATTGAAAGGTATTGAAAGGGGAGACCTGCGTTTTTGAGTTTATCATAAAGTGAACGCATAACCGAGCAAAGTTCGGCAATTTTAGTTTCGGACGCTCCCAGCGGAAACATTGTCATAAGTCCTAAAACGCTTATGTTTGGAAGTTCGGATAATTCTTTTACCGAACTTTCCGCATTTAACGGGTCAAATCCGCTTTTTGACAGTTCTCCGCCGACATTTATTTCCGCAAGAATGTTCTGACGGATATTCTTTTTTATGCATTCGTCTGAAATGGCTCTGCCGAGTTTAATACTGTCAACCGATTGGATAAGGGAGACATTTCCCACAATATATTTGACTTTGTTGGTCTGCAAATGTCCGATAAAATGTTTTTCCGCACCCGAAATAAACCGGTCTTTTTCCCGAAATTCCTGAACTTTGTTTTCGGCTACAACTTTCAGCCCTGCGCTGACGGCACGGTTTACGGTTTGCGCGTCGACGGTTTTTATCGCGCCAACAAGTGTGATTTTTTCACCGAGATTATTGCCTTTCTCTATTTCGGAAAATATCTTCTGCAAATTTTCTTCTAACATTGTTTACTCTACCAGATTGCTCATGTTGTATAAGCCGTTTTTCTTGCCGTACATGAAAACAGCGGCTTTTACTGCTCCGTCCGCAAATACGCTGCGGTCTGCGGCACTGTGAGAGAAAGTGAGCGTTTCATTTGCACCTGCGAACAAAACCTCGTGCTCTCCGACAATGTTTCCGCCGCGGACGGCATGAATACCTATCTCGTCTTTATTTCTTTTACCGACTTTTCCCTCCCTGCCGTAAATATAAAATTTCTCGGGAAGTTCCTCTTTTATGGCGTCGGCAAGCATAAGAGCGGTGCCGCTCGGAGCGTCGACTTTCTTATTGTGATGTTTTTCGATTATTTCAATGTCAAACCCTTCAAGCAGAAGAGCGGCTTTTTTTACGAGATTTATAAGAACGTTTACGCCCAAGGACATATTCGCGGAACGGAATATCGCTGTTTTTTCGCTTGCTTTTTTTATTTGGGCGATTTGTTCATCAGAATAACCCGTTGCGCAAAGCACCGCGGGACAGCTGTTTGCTGCCGCGTAGTTTAATATCGAATCCAGAGCCGCGGGGGAAGAAAAGTCTATGATAACGTCAGGTTTTTCCTTTACGCTCTCAAACGAAGCGTAAACGGGGAAAGCCCCGTCTGTTTTTTCTGTTATATCCACTCCGCAGACAACGGTTACTTTATCGTTTGCCGAGCACGCTTCGTAAACTTTTTTGCCCATCCTTCCGAGCGCGCCGCTGATTAAAATTTTTATCATATAAGTTAATTTTTATCCTTAAATTATTAAATTTAAAATTTTTTTATCCGTTAAGACCGAAAATGCGAAAATTTTAAGAAATGTCTCAAAATGTTATAACATTAAAGATTTTACGGTTTGTTACGCGTTGATTTCAAACCCGAAACTTTTAAGAGTTGAAATAAGCGTTTTGGTATGTTCGGGTTCCAATTCGGTTAAAGGCGCTCTTACGATTCCGCTGCCGAGTCCCAAAAGTTCCATAGCCTTTTTGACAGGGATGGGATTGACTTCGGTAAACATCTGGTCGATGAGGGGAAGGAGTCTTTCCTGTAATTCGGTAGCCTCGCGGTTTTTTCCCTCAAAGTAAAGTTTTGCGACCATGGAAACTTCTTTCGGCGCTACGTTTGAAGCGACGGAAATAAGGCCCATCGAGCCGATGGACAGCATGGCGAGATTAAGATTGTCGTCGCCCGAATAAAGAGCGGTTTTACCTCTTATGAGACGTGCGGTTTCGCAAATCTGCTCCATATTGCCGCATGCTTCCTTTATACCGCCGATATTTTTGTGTTCTGCAATTTCCGCCATTGTAGCGGGCAGTATATTAACGCCCGTGCGAGCGGGAACGTTGTAGCACAGAACGGGAATATCTATGTTGTCGCAAATATCGTTGTAATATTTAACAAGCCCTTTCTGAGTACATTTATTGTAATAGGGGGTAACGACTAAAAGTCCGTCGGCACCGGCTTTTTGTGCGAACTGGCTTTTTTCTATGGCTTTTTTGGTGCAGTTAGAGCCCGAGCCGAGAATGAATTTTACCCTGCCTGCAATTTTTTCATAGGCGAATTTGGCGATAGATTCGTATTCGCTGTCGGAAACGGTGGGCGCTTCTCCCGTCGTTCCGAGAATACAGAGCGCGTCGATACCGCTCGAAATCTGGTATTCTATCTGTTTTGCGAGTGCATCAAAATCTATTCCGTCTTCGGTAAACGGCGTAACCGCCGCCGTACAGGTCCCTTTGAAAATTACTTTGTTCATATTGATACCCCCTTAAAAAATTAAGAATTATATTGGTCTTTAACCGCGCCCATTTCTATTGCTTTTTCGGCAATCTGGACAGCGTTTGTGGCCGCTCCTTTACGAATATTGTCGGCGACGACCCAAAGATTTATTCCGCTTTCAACGGTGTCGTCTTTTCTTATTCTTCCCACAAAGACCTGGTCTTTGTTTTCCGCATTGATAGCCATGGGGTAAACGAGAGCGGAAACATCGTCCTGGACGATTACGCCTTCGGCGTGTTCAAGGATTTTCCTGACCTCTTCAACCGTGCAGGGCTTTTCGAATTCTACGTTTATTGACTCGCTGTGTCCGTAGTAAACGGGAACGCGGACGCAGGTTGCGGTAACCTTAATATTCTGGTCGTTGAGTATTTTTTTGGTTTCGAAAATCATTTTGTCTTCTTCTCTTGTATAACCGTTGTCAAGGAATACGTCTATATGGGGAAGACAGTTACCGAAAATAGGGTAAGGGAATTTTTTGGGTGCAGCGCCGCCGATACCGTTTTTGAGGTCTTCGAAGCCTTTTACTCCCGCTCCCGAAACGGCCTGATATGTAGAATATACTATACGCTTTATTTTGAAAGCGTCGTTAAGCGGTTTTAATGCCACGACTGCCTGGATTGTCGAGCAGTTGGGGTTTGCGATAATGTTCCTGTGCCATTTTATGTCGTCGGCATTACATTCGGGAACTACCAAAGGAACGCGGGGATCTCTTCTCCACGCGTTTGAGTTATCTATCACGAGCGTGCCGTGTTTTGCAAAAACGGGCGCGAATTCTTTACTTACGTCGCCGCCGGCGGAGAAAAGCGCGATGTCTATTTTCTTATCGGTTATGTTTTTTTCGTTGAGTTCGATAACTTTATGAGGTTTTCCCATAAAATCTATCTCTTTTCCCGCAGATTTAGCCGACGCGAAAAGATAATAATTTTCCACGGGAAGTTGCCTTTCGGTAAGAACTTCCAGAAACTTTCTGCCTACCATTCCCGTAGCGCCAACTACGGCCACGTTGTACTTTTTCATTTTTGTCAGTTGCTCCTTGTAAAATATTAAAATATCATATTACAAGATATAATATAACAAAACGCATTTAAAAAGTAAAGTTTTTTTTATAAAAACAAAGATTTTGTTCTCAAAATATTTGATTTTATTGTCCGATATTATTATACTATACTAAGATAACTATAAAGTCGGGCGTATGAGCGCTGATGACACGGAGAATAAAATGGCAGAAAAGAAAAAAGGCGGTCTGATAAACAGGCTGATAATGGGTTCGGAAAAATCGGAAGGGTACGCCCGCGCGTCGCTTCCGTCTAACCGTTGGGAGTTGTTCTGGGATATATTCAAGGGCAGGTTCTGGAAACTGGTCATAATAAATCTTCTGACCCTCGTTTTCTTTATACCGCTTTTCGTTCTTTTCTTTTTGAGATCTTCTCTTATCGCAGGTTACGGCGCGGCGTGCCCGTTTTCTCAATGTTTCGGAGTAGGGTATCAGGCGCTTCCGTCTCTTGTCGGATTTCCGGAGCAGATAGTTGTAAACGTAAATATAATGATATATCTGTTTTTACCCATAGCGCTTCTTATAGCCGCAGTAGGGCTTTCGGGCGCGGCATACGTTATAAGAAATATGGTATGGACGGAAGGTATATTCGTTGCAAACGACTTCTGGCGCGGAATAAAACAGAATTTTTCTCAGATGGCGGTTATAGCCCTTTTGTTTTCGCTTATATTTTATATTACTCAGGTCTCGCTTGCTCTGACCGACCAGATGCTTGCAACCAACGCGGTATCGTCTTGGCTGATGGTAACGTCTAAGGTAATCACTTATGTGTTCCTTTTGTTGTTCTTTATCATGACCTGCCACATGATAACCATGTGTGTCACCTATAAACTCAGATTTTTCCCGCTTCTGAAAAACTCTTTTCTGTTTACAATAGGTCTGTTCCCTCAGAATATTTTCTTTTTGTTCTTAGGGGCATTGCCTTTTGCGATTATGCTTTTGGGCGGAATTTTCATGTCAATAGCGATTATGCTTGTACTTCTTTTCGGATTTTCACTTTTGCTTTTGATATGGACAGACTTCTGCCAGTGGGCATATGACAGATTTGTAAACGACAAGGTTCCGGGCGCGCAGAAAAACAGAGGTATATACGAAAAGATAAAGGAAAGCGATTCGGCTTCATTGAAGCAGTACAGGGAGCAACTTGCAATGTCCGTGCGTTCTTCGCTCAATTCGAGGCCGATTAAACCCATAACCGACGACGAATTGCAGATAGCCGAACTTCCCGCTTCGTTTAACAGGGAAGATATAGAAAAACTCAACCGCAGCAAACAGTTGATATATGAAGATCACGCAAGATACGTCGAGGAGCACAAAAACGATCCCGAATTCCAGCCCACCGAGGAAGAAAAG
>CALWBJ010000063.1 GCA_944376035.1 uncultured Clostridia bacterium
TGGCTGTACCGGGTATGAGTATGATAATCGGCAGTAAGTATCATTAAAATTCTCCTAAATACTCGACCTCCTCGGAAAGCGTTATTCCGAAACGGTCTCGCACTGTATCTTTTATGTATTGTATAAGCGAATAAACGTCTGATGCGCTGGCATTCTTATTATTCATTATAAAGTTTGCGTGTTTATCCGATATACATGCCCCGCCGAGAGTATATCCTTTTAATCCCGCGGCGTCTATAAGTCTGCCGGCATGGTCGTTTAATGGATTTTTAAATACCGACCCGCAGCATTTACCGTAAGGCTGAATTCTTCTACGTTCCTCGGCATATGTTCTGATTCCCGCAATAACCATCTCTTTCTCACAAGATTCAAGACGGAAGTCTGCGGAAACGACCACTTCTTTTTTACCGAGAAATCGGCTTTTTCTGTAACCGAAACCGCATTCTTCTTTTGAATAACTGTGAAGTTTGCCGTTTTTCATCGTACATACGGTAGTTATGTGTTCGGATATAGTACTCCCGAAAGCGCCTGCGTTCATAACGACCGCTCCGCCTACGGTAGCGGGTATATCTCGCAGTTTTTCCAATCCGCAAAGCCGGTTTTTTGCGGTAAAATCAATGAGTTTATTTAGCCTCGCTCCCGCCATTGATCTGACTTCTCAGACCTTGAAAAAAATATCGCTAAGCCTTCTTATATTTATTATTATACCGTCATATCCCCAATCGGATACAAGTATATTTGTGCCGTTGCCGATAATTTTATATTTTATTCTTAGCCTCTTTGCCGCTTCGGTTATCTCTCTTAACGCATAAAGACTGTCCGCTTCCACATAATATCTGGCGTTTCCGCCGACCCCCATCGACGTATGATTTTTCATAGGTTCGTCTGACTTTATTTTCGCGCCGGTATCACCTACAAGTTTTTCGAACAGCCGCATATTTCTCCTTTTACTATTTTACTATATTTTGCTTTTTTTTTCAAGACGATAACAACATATTTTTTATTTTCTCGGTAGCGTCCGCGTCGCCCAGCGCCGCTTTAAGAGAAAGCGACTGCATTTCTTTGTAAAACGCCTCGGAACTGAATACCGAAAAGGTATGAATGTAATCAGTATCCTGCATAGCAGAAAGATGTTCGTTTTCGTAAACAACTTTTTCATACGGAGAAAACATACCGATTTTGCCAAGTTTTTCCTGAACGGTATCCGAAACAAGGTACTCGACGAATTTTTCGGCATAAAATCTTTTCTGCTCGTCTTTTGCCGTAACCGAAACGTACTGAAACAAATCGTTAAACTTTCCGAGCGGTCTTGTAATTACTTCCATTCCTCTGTTTGAAAGTCTTATTATATCTCTCTGCGTTCCGATCATATACGGCGCTTTTCCCGCGCAAAAATCCACATACGCGTCCATGGGTGAAAGCACACGAATTTTTTCAGCGGTTATACCTTCTTCAGTCATTGCAATCAACGGCTGAGTATAATCAGCCTGCGAAATTATAACTTCGCTTAAAAGATTTTCCGCTTCCGACACAAACTTGGGATTCGCTATTAAAGTATATCCGCCTCTGCACCAGGCAGTGGCATAAACTTTATCACCTATCACTCCGCCTGCCGTATATCTCGAAATTCTCATTTCACCGGGTTTATCCACGTCTACGCCGCAACCGAACGATATTAAATCAGGATAAATTCCTTTTGCAAAATTCTCTTCCGCGCCCTCTTTTGTGTAATCGGTAACCATAACGAGCACTCCTTGTTTTTCCTTTTCAAAACCTCTTGCCATTTCAAGCAGAAATTGCTTCCTTGATCCCGTTCCGCCCTCGAAAATATCTATCTGCCACATGGTAATTATGCCCTTATATTCGGAAGAATTATCAGTCTCGCCTTGACTGCTTATTCCTTTAGCGCCTAAAAACATAGTGAAAAATATTGAAAAAATTATAAATATGCCCATTAGCAGTCTTAATGTTTTCATAATAAAAGTATATTCTATGATATAGTAAAAAAAGACTTATCGAAAGCAAATTTATTTATTATTAAAAATATTTTTTTAATATAATTTTATTCATTTTTTTATTTTCATAAATCTGATATTTTATAAAAATTTTAAGTCTTTTTCCATCTGCCATGAAATTATTATGGAGAACCGGATAAAACAAAGCAAAATAAAAATAGAAATAGAAATCAATTAAAACAAAAACTTACGCGCCCCCGAAAAGAAATTTCGGGGGCGCGTATTTATTTAAATATTACTGAATTATCAGATTGCTAAATTATCAGATTTTAAGCGGCTTTCGCGCCGGACCTACCGTTGCCGCCGCAATTTTATCCACTGAAAACACTTCGTCGATAACGTCATAGACCTGCGCTTTTGTTATAGAGTCGAGTTTTCTGATACGCTCGTTAAAATCAAACTCTTTATCCAGAAAAATAAGATATTTTCCGTATAAAAGCATTTGAGTAGCAGTACTTTCTCTCCCGTATACAAAAGATGATTTCAGTTGTTCTTTTCCGCGGAAAAATTCCGCATCGTCAATTTTATTATTTCTGATATTTTTAATTTCATCAATAATTGCTTCAACCGCCAGATCTCTTGATAAAGTATTAACGCCCGCATAAATTTCCAATACGCCGTTATCTTCGTACTGAGAAGGATATGAATAAACAGAATAAGCAAGCCCCAGTTCTTCCCTGACCTTTTGGAAAAGCCTGCTGCTCATTCCGCCGCCGAAAACGGTGTTTGCTATATTGAAAGCGTCCGAGCGCTCGTCAGCCGCGCGGTATGCGGGAAGCGCAAGCGCAAGATGCGCCTGTTCTATCTTTTTGGTTTTGAATAAACTGTCATGCTTTATAACCGAGGTTTTAGCCTGAGGTTCGCTTTTAAGTCTTTTAAACTTTTCGGCAAAATACTTTTCGCATAAATTCTCTGCCTGTTTCAAGTCCACATTGCCCGCTATACTTATAACAACGTTATCGGCACAGTAATACTTGTCCATATATGCGATTACATCTTCTTTGCCGAATTTTTTAATATTCTTAGCACTACCTAAAATTGTTTTCCCCAAGCCTTCCGAACCGTAATAACTTTTAGCAAGCAGGTCTAAACATATATCCTCGGGAGTATCTTCACTCATGTTGATTTCTTCTATTATTACTCCCCTTTCTTTATCAAGTTCGGACTTCTCGAAGGTAGCGTCAAAAAACAGGTCTGATAAAACTTCCAGAGAGTCTTCAAGATGCTCTGCCGTGGATTTAGTATAGTAACAGGTAAGTTCTTTTGAGGTAAAAGCGTTTATCTGTGCGCCTATTCTGTCTATATAATCGGAAATTTCAAAAGATGACCGCTTTTTCGTTCCCTTGAAAACCGTATGTTCTATAAAATGCGAAATTCCGTTTTCGCTTTCATTTTCGTTTCCGCTGCCGGTCTTGACAAGTATACCCGCCGTAACCGAAAGTAAACCCTCTATTTTATTAACAATTATCCTTAGTCCGTTATCGTAACGTTTGTAAATTCTCATGATTTTCTCCGTTAAATATCACCTATGTTCTCCCCGACCGTAACCGCAGAAAAACCTTTGCTTTCGTAATAATCAAGAATATCAGAAAGTGCTTCAAGCGTGTGCTTTTCAGGATGCATAAGTACTAAATCTCCGTTTGAGAGATTGGAAGTCGCGCGTTTATATATAAGTTCACTGTCTTTATCGCGCCAGTCTATCGTGTCTTTCGACCACATTATTACTTTATATCCCAAATCGTCGGCGGCGCTTAATGTTTCCGCCCCGAAACTGCCTGAAGGAGGCGCAAAAAGGCGAGTTTTTACACCGCATAACGCGTATGTTATAAGTTCGGTTGTGTATATTTCCTCTTTATTTTTCTCGTAATTAAGTGTTTTATGATCCTTATGGAAGTAACCGTGATTACCTATTTCATGACCGCTTCCGACAATCTTTTTTAAAGTTTCCGAATTATCGTCCGCCCAGCAGCCTCCCACAAAAAAAGTCGCTTTAACTCCGCGTTCATTAAGAAGATCCACTATTCCTTCGACAATCTCGGTATTTTCGTAAACGTTGAACATCAACGATACGTTAGGTTTATCTCTGTTTCCGTTATAAATCGCCGAAAGATTTTCTCCCGAATAAATAGGTATTATCCTTTCAGGGAAAAAACTGATTGCAAACACCGCCGTAAACACAGCGACAAGAAAAATATCCGTAAATATTGTTAGTCTTGACCTTTTTATTATCTTCATTTATCGGCACCTCTATTCATCTTATGCCCGAACTGTTGCCGATATACTTTTTATATTTATTTTTTATTCCGTTTATATAGTATTTTCTTTGTAACCCGGTATGATGATAATAAAAAATATGCAAGGCGGACGCCTTGCATATTCAAAGTTGCACTTTATAAACGTGTACCTGACAAAATCAAGACTCCTTAATCTTAAATTCTCAGTCTTTCATTATTTCAAGAAGTTTAAGATCGATTCCCTTTTCACCTATCTTGATAATCTCAACTTTAACTTTGTCTCCGATGTGCAGGACTTCTTCAACCGTTTCAATTCTCCTGTCGCTCATCTTGGAGATATGAATTAACCCGTCTTTACCGGGAGCGAGTTCACAGAAAGCGCCTACTTTGGGTAAAATCCGGACTACTTCCGAGATAAACATATCGCCGACTTCGGGGTCTTTGGCAATTGAGAGTATTATCGCCTTTGCCCTTTCTCCCTGCGCGGGGTCTCCGGTCGTGGCTATATTTACTCTTCCGTCGTCGTCAATATCGATTTTAACACCCGTTTCTTCAATTATTTTGTTGATAACTTTTCCGCCGCTGCCGATAACTTCTCTTATCTTATCGGGATTGATGTCAAACGAAATAATTCTCGGAGCATATTTGGAAAGTTCTTTTCTCGGTTTATCGATAACTTCAAGCATCTTGCCGAGAATAAATTTCCTGCCGACGTTTGCCTGCGCTATCGCCTTACGGAGAATAGTTTCGTCAATACCTTTGATTTTTATATCCATCTGGATAGCGGTTATACCTTTTTCGGTTCCTGCGACTTTGAAGTCCATATCTCCGAGGAAGTCTTCTAAGCCCTGAATATCGCTCAGAATCGATACTTTGCCCGTTTCGGTATCCTTTATAAGTCCCATCGCAATTCCTGCAACAGGCGCTTTTATAGGTACGCCCGCATCCATCAATGCCAAAGTAGAGCCGCATACGCTTCCCTGGGAAGTAGAACCGTTTGAACTCAATACTTCCGATACAACTCTTATGGCGTAAGGAAATTCTTCCGCACTCGGTATAACGGGTTCAAGCGCGCGCT
>CALWBJ010000064.1 GCA_944376035.1 uncultured Clostridia bacterium
TAAATTTATGCATGGATGAAGCGCATCACATGGGACTCGGAAAGTATCTCGTTAAACACGGATATGTAGCGGACAGAGGCGCTATTTTTATGCGACATCTTTCACGCGTAACAGAAATATGCCGAAAATACGGTTTCAGTCCGCAAATGTTCAGCGATATGATTTTCAGAGTGGGGCTTGATATAAGAGACGTACATAGTTATGTAGGTATGGAAGGAAAAGAGTTTAAAAAAGAATTCAAAGAATCTTTCCCCAAGGATATCGGTCTGATTTTTTGGGATTACTATCATGTAAATAAAGATTTTTACGATTCGGTATTCGATAAGCACTATGAACTTTCCGATAATGTAATATTCGGGGGCGGAGCATGGACATGGATAGGTTTTGTTCCTAATAATTCATGGGCGGAAGCAACGCTTGCTCCTGCAATAGAGAGTTTCAAAAAACATTCATGCAAAGACTTTATGATGACTGTTTGGGGCGACGGAGGCGGCGAGGCCTCGCCGTTCTCGATTTTCAGCACTCTTTTATGGACGGCGGAAAGCCTGTTTTCCGGCAGTATAGAAAAAGAAGAGTTGAATAATAGAGCATATGCTCTTTTCGGTAATACGTACGAAGAGTTGAAAAATATCGAAAATGCAAATAAAATGTCTGAAAACAGTATTGCTGAAGGATTAAAACGTAATGCAACAATAAATCCAACCAAATATGCTCTTTATAACGATCCGCTTTTGGGTATACTCGACAGCCATATTTATAAAGAAATGGATGAGTATTTTGCGCGTAATGCTGTTGAAATGAAAAAATATGCGGATAAAAAGGGCAGATTTTCTTATCTTTTCGACACAATGTACCGTCTTACCGATTGTCTTGCGGTAAAGGCTACTCTCGGTATTGATATCAAAAAAATGTATGACGCCAAGAATTATAAAGAATTAAAAGAGATTACATTAAACCGTATTCCCGAATGTATAATGAAAATTGAGGCATTTTACGAGTCGTTCAGTGTGCAGTGGCATAAGGACAATAAGAGTTTCGGGTTCGAAGTATTCGATATAAGAATTGGCGGACTTATTCAAAGGCTTAGACATTGCGCTCGGATAATAGAGGATTTTACCGAAGGGAAAACAGATAAAATCGACGAACTCGAAAGAAAGCGCATACCCGTTTGTACTTTTATGAAAGACAATGAAGATATATGTTTTAACGATTATTGCTGGAATATGTCCGGCTCGATAATATAAAATAATTTATTATCAATTCTTAAAATTTTATTTCTTACTTACGGCAATAACAAAATTTAAAATGAATGTTCGTATGCAAGCATATCATATATTTTTCGGAGATTAAATTATATAATGAGAAGTACTGACGATTTTAGACCTGTACCATTTTATTTTATAAACGACACTATGGAAAAGGATGAGACCGACCGCCAACTTTCGCTTATGAAAGATAGCGGAGTTTCAGGTTTTTTTCTTCATTCGAGATGCGGCCTTACAGAAAACGGTTACGGCACCGAAAAATGGTTTAAAGATATAGAATATATTTGTGAAAAAAGTGCGGAACTCGGACTTGTTCCGTATTTATACGATGAAGACGCATATCCCAGCGGAAATGCAGGGGGGATCATTGCCATGACTCACCCTGAATATGTCGCACAGGAACTTAAAGTTATAAAGGCTGAAGTTAAGGGCGGGAAAGTTAAAGTAATACTTCCCGCTTGCAGGCCGCTTAAAGCGTATCTTGTATGTGAAAATAAAAAAGTATCAGACGTGACTTACGGTTTCGGAGTAATAAGACGTCATTGGTACGGTAAAGAAATGGAGTCGGATTTTTATAAAGGCCAAGAAAGTGTGCCGATGAAACGTTCGGCAACTTTTAATCCTGAAATAATATTTTATCTTGAAAATATGCCGGACGGTGTAACAGTATATATTGCTTATACCGTTCGTATTTACACGATTAACCGATTCGGAAGCGTTGCCGATAATTTTAATAAAGACTGTGTTGACCTTTTCAAAGAATATTCTTATAATTCATATTTTACGAGAATGTCCGATAAGGCTCTTTCAGCCGTTAAAGGTATTTTTACCGATGAGCCCTCCGCTTCGGGTATGCTTCCGTGGACAGACTCTGTTGAGAAAACATTTTATGAGCAAAAAGGATATAAAATAGAAGATAATTATTATCATCTTATAGCGGACGGGGAATTCGGAGATTTTTCCGATACGGTAAGAAAAGATTATTATAAGGTTGCGTCGGGACTGTTCAGAGATAATTATGTGAAAAATCTGCACAGTTTCTGCATGGAAAAGGGCATTGCATTCACAGGCCACCTTGAATGCGAGGAATCGCTATATTATCAGGCTCTTAAATGTCTTAACGTATATGAATGTTTGTGGGATTTCGATATCCCCGGCTGCGATTTAGTGTTTGATAAAATAGGAACAACCGAAAATCCCGGTCTTATTTTCGGGTTCAGGATAGTTTCTTCTGTAATGCATCAGCGAGGTTTAAATAAGAGCCTTTGCGAAATGTTTGCTGTCAATCCTTTCAATTTCGGTGAGGACGGCATGCGAAAAGTTTTAAACTGGGCTTTCGTAAACGATATCAATCTTTGCGTTCCGCATGCGTTTTTCTACGGATATTCGGGTATGAGAAAATACGATGCAGGTAAATCTTTCTTTTTTCAGGATCCCGATTTTAATAAGTTCGGTAAATTTGCTTCTTATGCGAATAATATAGGTAAATTGCTCGGGAATACAGAAAGCAAAGCAGATACACTACTTGTTATTCCGAATTGGGAATATGCGGCAGTATGCGGCGTAAACGAAAAAAAATCAGATAATCTTGAAAATTTCTTTTTCGGGACGGTAAGCAAACTTACCGAAAATCATATAGAATTCGACGTTACCGACTGTAATTATATAGAGAATAATTTTTCTTTAGGCAATGCGAAAGTTGGTAAAAAGTATTATAAAAACATAGTTTACGTTTCCTGCGGCAATAATGTTATGCACTCGGTTAAAGAAAAACTTATTGAAAGCGGGGCAAATATTATTTCGGCAGATGAAGACGGGTGGATAGAAAAATTAAAATCCGATTGCAAATTTTTGGATATAATCTGTGAAAATGGAGAAAATAAAAATATACTGTCACTCTGCAAAGAAAAAGCGGACGAAAAAGTTATTTTGCTTTACAATACTTCTGCCGAATGCGGGATTTACAAAGTGCCTTCGGATGGTAGTAATTATGTATATTTTTATGACGGAGACTCGGATTCTTATAAAACCGTAAATCAGGATGAAGGATATATAACTGTTTCTGTTGGAGGATATGAGTTGGCGGTATTTATTTTCTCAGACAAAGAAAAAGCAGTTTGCGGCGAATATATAGCGGCAAAATTACCGACAAAAGTTTTTGAATATGAATTAAATCCTCAAATGCATTATGTTCCTCCCGTTAAGGTTAAAGCAACGGTAAATAATTATAACGTAAATGTGGAATTTAATGACAAGAATTTAAGTTATAATAATATCGATTTCACATTGCTCAGGAATTTTTACGGTGTTGATTCACTTAAACTTTTTAATTCCGTTCTCCGTCCTGTATATGACAATACTTTGCCGCCTGAGAAAAATTATCCCGTAAAAGCGGTTTTCAAGTCAACCTTTAATTGTTACGGCGCGGAAAAAATGCTTTTTGAAAAGGAAACTTTTTTAGGGGATTTCGATATTTTTATTAACGGATTGAAAATAGATAAATCAAAATTTATCAGCGAAAATATATATGACTATAAAAATCTTACCGTAGATATCAAAAACTATATACGTGAAGGTGAGAATGTTATGGAAATATTATTTGATTCCGCTAAAGAGGATGACGGTATCAACAGCGAAATCTATTTTATCTGATTAAAGTTTTATAAACTTTTTTTAGCCCGCTAGTTATAAATAGCGAGCTTATTTGTTATTGTTAAATGAGATTTATTTACAGTTATTTAGGTATTTTTAATTTGCTAATTTAAATTTAATAAAATTTCTCAATCTCTAATTTAGATTTGTTGTTAAATTAACTAATAGAACGATAATAAAGTATATGATAGCAAAATATTCAACAACAAAATATTTAATAACAAAAAAGACACACGAAATTTGAATTTCGTGTGTCCAAATGGTAGCCCCATGGGGAATCGAACCCCAGTTTCCGCCGTGAGAGGGCGGCGTCTTAACCGCTTGACCATGAGGCCTTATCAAAACGCTTATTTATTCTATCATAACAAAAAAAGATTTGCAACAAAATGAAAGGATTATTTTAAAAAAACCCGCGATTGCCGACGGAAAAGAAAATAATAACCCGTTTTGTAAACAGGTGAATGCCGCGCTTATTGCATCTGCATCTCTTTATACGGCCTTGAAAACAAAAGCCAAGAGCTCCGCTCCTCAATACAGACAACGGCTTTCTTTTATATTATCTGTGGATTTTTTTTGCTTTTCCTATCGCACAGCGCAGGCTGATTATATTTTAACAGAATGCAAGGCATATTGCAACAAATATAATTGACAATTTTTACCTTTTAAATTAAAATTTATTTTAATACAAAAGAGAAAAAATTGATGAAAAAGATAATGAATTTCAGGCCGATAACTTTTTGTGCCGCGTCGATAATTTTCGGTATTGTCGCAGCAAACTTCTTCGCGACAAAAGTTTATTATGCGGCTTATATAGTTATTGCCGTTGCATTTTTATGTATTGTTTCTTTCCTTTTGCTGACTGTTAAAAGTAAAACATTCAAGCGCAATCTGATATTTTCTATTATATTTGCTTTGGTATTTTCTCTCGGCGCGGTTTTATATACGGTTAATCTGAAAGATTATGAGAACGCCGATCTTTCAAGCCCCACCGTTTCGGTAACAGGAAGAATTACGGAAGAACGTCCTACGGAAAACGGTAAAAGATTTACTGTCGGCAACGCGATATTGGACGGAATTTATAAAGGAAATTTATATTATAAAATCTGTGTCTATGTAAACGGAGATACGGAGGCGGAACTTGGCGATATTATAAACTTTAAGACAACGTTGTATGATAAAAATATTATTTATGAAGGGGAAATCAACGTTTACCCGATTGCGGAAAATATTAAATACGATGCTTATGTTTCAGGTGAAAATATTGAAATTGTGAAAAGCAGTCCTTCTGTATTCGAAAGGGTAAATTTATTTATGCGCGACTCTTTGAAAGAAGGGTTAGGTGATAACGAATATCCTGTAGGTTACGCGCTTTTGTGCGGTAATTCCGATTATATGGACAGCGAACTTCTGACAGATTACAGAAATGCAGGCGTCGCTCATATTTTTGCAGTTTCAGGTTTGCATATAAACTTTCTGGCAACCGCGCTCGGTTTTATGCTCAGTAAACTCAGAATGGAAAAGTATGGTAAATTCAGTCTGATTGTTTTAGTTTTGTTTTTCTATTCAGGCGTTTGCGGGTTTTCATCATCTTCAATAAGAGCGGCAATAATGTCTTCGGTGTTTATGTTTTCCGATATAATCGGTAAAAGATATGATAATCTGACTTCTTTAAGCATTGCCGCAATAATAATTACTTTGATTTTCCCGATGCAGGTTTTCTGTGTGGGGTTTCAATTATCATTCGCGGTTGTTCTAGGCATTTTACTTCTTGGCAGACCAATTTCGGCTCTCTTTAAATTTTTGCCCGCAAAAATTTCACTTTCATTAGGGACGGTATTTGCTGCGCAGATAGTTGGAATTCCCATATGTCTCGCATCATTCGGAGAGTTTTCCGTAATAGCGATAATCGCAAACCTTATTTTTATACCTTTCGTCGCTTTTCTTTATATTTTCACTTTTGTCGCAACAATTCTCGGCGGTTTGCTGAATATACCTACAATAACATTGTTTCTTCCCAATTATCTTTTTGTGGCTGTCAATTTTATTATCTCTGTCTTTGATTACAGCTTATTTATTATAGGCGGGTTCACATTAGGAGTTTTTTGTATACCTTATTATGCTTCCGTAATTTTATATTCCGGTTTATTTAATTTTAAGAGAGTTGTAAAAATTTGTGCCGTATGCATTCTTGCTGTAATTTGCGCGGCAGGTTGTTTTACGGTAAATTATATTGACGGAAAACATGTGAAACTTTACGCAATAGGAAGTTCAGGTATTTGTGCTACTGTTATCAGGGGAGACTCAGATGCTTTGATATTAAGCGAATTTGAAAAAGACTGTTCTCTTGCAAGGGTTGATCGGGCAGTTACGGCATTTGGCATCAAATACTTCGATTATGTTTTTATTCCCGGAAACGAAAATAAAATAGATTCACAGATAGCATTAACAAGACTGCGCCAAGTCGCGGAAGTAAGAAAAGTGTATTTATGTGAAAATCTTAGTGAATCTGAAATAACCGTACTGGAAAAATCTTTTCCCGAAACTGAGTTTTATATTTGTTCGTCAGGAGACAGAGTAGGCGGTGAAGTGGTAGCATATACTTTTACTGCCGAAGGTTATGCCGTGGAAATTAAGACGGAAAATACAAAAGGTCTGATTTTTTCCCGTGTGGGAGAAACTTTCGACTCTTACGGAAAAGGCGAGGGGTATGGTTTGATTATTGCAAACGATTGTGCGGAAAGAATTTTTAACGCTTATCAATCGGATAATTATCTGGTTTACAGAAGAAATAATATTTATTATGACGCAGAAACTCGCGGTAACTATCTTTATAGTTTATCTTAATTAAAAAATAATATTTTGATAATTTTACATTTAAATCATATGTAATAATTATCTCAATAATATTATAATATTTGATAAATATTTACTTTGGTTTAATAATTTAAATAAAATAATATAATATTTAAACAAAATAAACTATTAACGAAGTAAATAAATATAATTGTTGCAAAAATAAATAAAAAGTGATACAATGATATAAGTGGGAGTAAGGCTTTGAAATTTGCTGATTTTTTAAAATCGATAAAGGCTGATAATGTTAAAACCGTAGGGTCGGTTTTTTTGATTGAGGGTGAAGACGCGTATTTTCGCACATCAGCACTTTCTGCGCTTAAAAATCTTGTTTCAGAGCCGGAACTCAACTTGACACAGTTTGAAGGTACCGGAGTAGATTTAAATCAACTTATTTCGTCTGTAAACGCTTTTCCGTTTATGAGTGAATTCAGACTAACTGTTATAAGGGAATTTTACCCTGATAAGTCAATGCTGAAAGGGCAACTGCAAGATTATCTGGAAAAACCTCTTGAAAACAGCATTTTGGCTATTGTAAACGAAAAATCAAGCGACGGATTAAAGCGTTTTTCTGCGGTAATTGCAGTAGATTGTTCTAAGGCAGATAAAAGCAGCATTTTAAAATGGATAAAAGCAGAGTGTGCTTCGGCAGGAGTCGGAATAAGTCAGACTGCGGCGGACAGAATATGCGAATATTGCCTTTCAGATATGTTAAGGATAGAAAATGAAGTCAGCAAATTGATTTCTTTTGCGGGAGAAGGCAGTACAATATCCGATGAAGACGTCAATGAATTAGTACCAAGAGATTCTGAGTATAAAATCTACGAAATGACCGATTATATTGCGAAAAAGAAATTCGATAAAGCGGTTTTTATAGTTAACGATATGATCTCGCGCGGAGAAACGCCCCAGCGTATTCTTATAAGTATATATAACTATTTCAGACGACTATTACACGTTTCTATAAGTGATGCAGGGGCAGGAAAACTTGCGTCTTTTTTGGGAATAAAAGAGTTTGCGGTGAAAAAAGCATTGGAACAGAGTTCGATGTTTAAAAAACGTGCGCTGAAAAAAACCGTAGATTTTCTTGAAGAGACCGATTATAAATTAAAAACTGGTGCGGCGGAAGCGAATTCAGCAATGTGGCTTGCGGTTTTTAAAATAATGACCGAATAGCAGGAGGGAATAATGTATATTGCGCAAAGGTTATCAGATTTTTTTGAAAAATTTTCAAACAATATTGAATTTGCTTTTTTGGTGATAATAAGTATTCTCGCTTTCAGCGTGCTGTATTATTATCTTATAAAATTTCTTCTTGACAACAATTCCGGTATTGTAGTTGCCGTTTTCGGTTTTGTAACGGTAATCGCGGGCGGCATAGTAATTTGTAACGAGAGGATAGGCGGGACGATTTTTCTGCTTGTGCCTTCGCTTTTCGTCGTTGTCGTCGTAGCGCTTTATTCAGTTGAATTGAAAAGACTTATCTGGACCCGTAAAAACATGAGATTGCTTGACGTCAAACACGGAGATGGCAGTTTTTACGACGAAGAGAAGATTCAGACGTGTATAACCGAGATTATTAAAGCGTTACAGGATATGTCAAAAAATGACATGGGCGCAATTATAGTTTTATCTACAGATAATGTGCCGTCACAGATTCTAGACAGCGGTATTGCGCTTAACAGCGATATATCCAGCGAACTTATTGAAAGCGTATTTTTCCCAAAGACTCCCTTGCACGACGGAGCGATGATTATAAGCGGAACGAAAATAGTCGCCGCCGGATGTTTTTTGCCTCTTTCGCAGGATATGGATAAAATACCCAAAGATCTCGGCACCAGACACAGAGCGGGAATTGGAGTTACCGAAACCATAGACGTCGTATCGCTTATTGTATCCGAAGAAACAGGTATAATTTCCATAGCCAGAGCAGGTAAGATAACAAGGTATGCAGACGCGGTTATGTTAAAGCAGATACTAAGTAAATATTATTGGCAGGAACTTGAAGGTATAAAGAAATAATATCAAAAGGAGGATTGTTTATGAATAAGGAATTTAACAGGGCTCAGTCCGAAAGTAACGATAATAAGACGAAGAGTAAAAATTTCTGGAAACAGTTCGGCCTAATTTGTCTTGCGGTAGTCCTTGCGGTTATTACGGTTTTCATTATAAATCTTTAATTAAATAAAGTTTTTTAGTTACCTAATAAATGACAATAATTATTTTTACAAATTATTTTTACAGATAATTAAAAATGTCTGTATTATATAATTTAAATAAGTAATTAAAATAAGTTGAGATTAATTTTTAAATTTCCTCGGGGTGAGTTAAAAATGCTGCACCGGGGTCTGATTAAGTAAAGGAAGATAATATGACAGAAACGGGATTAAAGGCTGAAAAAATTTTACTTCCGAAAACGGATGACATGTCAAGATGGGCGTGTATAGCATGCGACCAGTTTACCAGCGAAAAAGAATATTGGGAAAGACTTAGCGATTATGTCAGCGGTAAACCCACAACGCTTGATCTTATTTTGCCGGAAATATACTTAGATGATAATTCTGACAGACGTATAGAAAAAATCAACAGTAAAATTAAAGAATATTTAAATGAAGGGTTATTTTATGAACTTCCAGAAGGATTTATTCTTACCGTTCGTTCTACGCCGTTTGTAAAAAGAAGGATAGGAATTGTGGCGGCTCTCGATTTGGAAAAATACGATTATAAACCCGGAAGTTCCGCGCTTATCCGCGCGACGGAAGGAACTATTGAAGAGCGCATTCCGCCAAGGCTGAAAATAAGAAAAGATGCCGAAATAGAGTTTCCGCATATAATGATTCTTTTTGACGACGAAAAGAGAGAAATTACCGAAAATTTATATCAAAACCGTGATAAATTAAGAAAACTTTATGATTTTGATCTTAATATGGGCGGTGGGCATATAGAGGGATACTTTATAGAAGATTATAGATCGGTTATGAAAAAATTTGTCGGACTTCTTGATTCTGACAGACTGATAAAAAAATACGGAAAGGACGATAAATTTTTGTTTGCGGTAGGAGACGGAAATCATTCGCTTGCAACCGCAAAAGCGCATTGGGATAAGTTAAAAGAAGAACTTTCCGATGAGCAAAAGAAAAACCATCCTGCCAGATATGCTCTCGCAGAATTTGTAAATATTTACGACGAAGGTATCTATTTTGAACCTATTTACCGCTTAGTCTGCGGCGTAGACAGAAATGCATTTACAGACGGATTAAGAAAAACAGACGGTGGAAATATAGAAATTTATTCGGATTATAAAATAGTAAAACAATGCGGAACGAATTCTCTTCCCGACGGAATACGGGCCGTGGACGAATATATTAAAAATTATATTAAAATTAACGGCGGTTCGGTCGATTATATTCACGGAGAGAATAATCTGAAAAAATTGGTTGACAGTTCAGATTCTAATGTCGGAATACTTTTCCGGAAATTGGATAAATCCGATTTGTTTAAATACGTTTCCGAAAAAGGAGCATTTCCCAGGAAAACTTTTTCAATGGGAGAAGGCGTGGAAAAAAGGTACTATCTTGAAGGAAGAAGGATAAAATAATGTTAAAAGTATGTAAGTTCGGCGGTACGTCGATGGCGGACGCGAGAGCGTTGAAGCAGGTAAGAGAGATAATTGAAAGCGATAAATCAAGAAAATATATAGTTGTATCCGCACCGGGTAAACGTTTTAAAGACGATATTAAAATAACCGATATGCTATATAGATGCTACGATGAAGTCGTAAAGAGCGGGAACTGCAAGAAAATATTTTCGGTTATAAGAAACAGGTTTAACGAAATAGTAAAAGAACTCGGGCTGGATTTTGATATGAACAAAATCCTCGATGAAACGGAAGAGGCCATTTGCGCCGAAAAAAGCGCGGATTTTGCGGCTTCGAGAGGAGAATATCTTAGCGCGGTTCTCATGGCGAATTATCTCGGAGCGGAATTTGTAGACGCGGCAGAGATGATTCGTTTTGACAGCAGCGGAAGGCTTAATAACGAATACACCGATGATAAAGTGAAAACGCGTCTGGATAAAGTAAAATATGCGGTTATACCAGGCTTTTACGGTAAAGATTCACACGGAAAAATTAAAACTTTCAGCCGTGGCGGAAGTGATATTACCGGCTCTATAATTGCTCGCGGAGTCAATGCCGATCTTTATGAGAACTGGACTGACGTGAGCGGATTTTTGATTTGCGATCCGAGAATCGTTCCCGAAGCGAAGGTAATAGAGCAACTGACATATAAAGAACTAAGAGAACTTTCTTATATGGGTGCGTCTGTTCTTCATTCGGAAGCAATATTTCCCTTGGTTAAGAGTCGTATACCCATAAATATAAAAAACACTTTCCGTCCCGCCGATAACGGCACAATGATTGTTCCTAGCGAGCAGTATAATCTGAAAAAGGAAAGCGTTATTACGGGTATTGCAGGTAAAAAGGATTTTTCTGTAATATTTATCGAGAAATCCATGATGAATTCGGAAGTTGGCTTTATAAGAAAAGTTCTTTCCGTTATGGAACATTACGGACTCAGTGTCGAACACGTGCCTTCCGGTATAGATACTCTTTCTGTCGTGCTTTCTTCCGAGCAACTTAAAAACGGGATATTGACAGATGTCGTTAATGAAATCAGAGAAAACGTCAATCCCGATTATGTTCATGTAATAGAAAACGTCTCTCTTGTAGCAACCGTTGGACACGGTATGGCTAGAAGACTTGGTACTGCGGCAAAGATATTCAATGCACTTTCCGATGAAGGAATAAATATAAAAATGATAGATCAGGGATCTAGCGAACTTAATATAATTATCGGCGTATCGAATTCTGATTATGAAAAATGTATACACGCAATATACAATGCATTTATAAACGACTGATTTTTCAACTTTTGGAGGTAAAAATATATGGATTATGGTAAAGAATCGTTGCGTTTACACGGATTATGGAAGGGTAAAATCGAAGTAAACGTAAAAGTACCCGTCAAGAACAAAGAGGATTTATCGCTGGCGTATACGCCGGGCGTTGCGGCCCCGTGTCTTGCTATTCGTGACAATTATGATAAATCTTTTGAACTTACGGCGAGGGGGAATCTTGTAGCAGTAATAACCGACGGCACTGCGGTTTTGGGATTAGGAGATATAGGACCCGAGGCAGGTATGCCGGTTATGGAAGGCAAATGTGCTCTTTTCAAGGAGTTCGGAGGAGTAAACGCTATACCAATTTGTATCAGAAGTAAGGAGACAGATGAAATTGTAAAGACTATAAAACTTATAGCAGGCAGTTTCGGCGGAATCAATCTTGAAGATATTTCCGCTCCCAGATGTTTTGA
>CALWBJ010000065.1 GCA_944376035.1 uncultured Clostridia bacterium
AGGATGTTGGAAATCCTGTGATGCATACATAGCCAGGACAAGAAAGAGAACAGACGGAGTAATGGGCGATTTCGTTAAATATTATAACGGGAGTTTCTGTGAGGCGGGAAACTTCGGTAAAGAAACCCCTATAATTAAAAACGCCTGGCACGCAAGAATGGCATATTCGAAATCATTAAAATGCTTTATTATGTGTTCATCTCCCGTTTTGCCCGACAGTAGCACGGGAATGGTGGCAGATTATATGGAACTTCGTACTTCTCTTAACATGATAGATTGGAGCGAGCCTATAACCGTAAAAAAAGACGGTAAGAATTTCGGTAATCATTATCAGGCTGTTATTTCTTATCATGGTAAAGGCGCAACCAATATCCTGGACGACGGTAAATTTACAGTGATGTCTTGTCATAACGGAACCGACGTTCTTCTTAACGACTTTACTTTCGTTTCCGACAATAAAGAGTAATTTAAATTTTATTTTCAATTGATAACTTATTATATATTTTAATTTTTTCAATTTTTGTGAGAAAGAGGACTGTGTTTAAGTCCTCTTTTTTGATAAAATTAAAAAAACTAATTTTAGTCATAAAATTTTTATTGACAAATAAAATAATATTGTATATAATCAATATATACAATTTGGAGAAAAAATGAATATATTTATTTCAAACACATCAGGTAAATCCCTTTATGAGCAGATTTACGAACAAATAAAAAACAGTATACTTGACGGAACTCTTAAAGAGGGAGAGGCGTTACCTACAATCAGAGGGCTGGCGAAAGATCTTCGTATAAGCGTTATCACTACTTCACGTGCCTATTCCGACCTCGAAAGGGACGGTTATATATATTCTGTTACGGGAAAGGGAAGTTTTGTTTCCGAAAGGAGTCGTGAGTTTGTGCGTGAGAAAAATCTTACGGAGATGGAAGATTATATTTTAAAGGCTGTTAAAATAGCAAATCGTTGCGCGCTGAAAGAAGAGGAGTTTATCGAAACTGTAAGACTTATATTCAGAGGTTAATAAAATGATAAAAAAACTGCAAGTGAAATCTTTATTTAAAACATACGGTGATTTTGAACTTAATAATGTTACTTTTGACGTACCTTGCGGCACAGTGGTTGGCCTTATAGGTGAAAACGGAGCAGGGAAAAGCACCGTAATTAAATCCATTCTGGGTTGCACACATCCGGATAAAGGAGAAATATTATTTGAATCAAAAAATATAGATTTACTTTCAGATAAAGAGAAACAGAAGATTGCATTCGTTTTGGATGATACGGGGTTGCCCATGGAACTCACGCTTTCCGAGTTAAATAAAGTGCTTATCAGCATATTTGATAAATGGGATCA
This sequence comes from uncultured Clostridia bacterium, assembly GCA_944376035.1. Taxonomy (GTDB): domain Bacteria; phylum Bacillota; class Clostridia; order Christensenellales; family Borkfalkiaceae; genus UBA1259. The sequence continues at coordinate 1,353 of CALWBJ010000065.1, forward strand.
AGGTAAATTTAACTTTTTACTTGGCAGAATGAACTTACCAAAGGACAAAACAATAAAAAATTTTTCAAAGGGAATGAAAATGAAAGCGGCGATAGCAGTGGCGCTGTCGTATGACAATGAATTACTGATTTTAGACGAGCCTACCGGCGGGCTTGACCCCGTTTCAAGAGATGAGATAATTGAAATGCTGTACGATTATATCCAAAATGAAAATAAATCCGTGCTTATTTCTTCACATATAACTTCTGACCTCGAAAAATTATGCGACTATATAGTATATCTGAATAAAGGAAAAGTAGTATTGAATGAAGAAAAAGATGCGCTTCTTGAAAAATTTGTAATTTATTCATGCGATGAAAATGACCTGAAAGAGTTAGATAGGAAAAAAGTTGTAAGAATTATGCGCAGGGCTTACGGAGCCGATGTTATGCAGTTAAAAGAAGATGTACCCGAAAGGTTTTCATACAGAAAAGCAGGGCTCGAAGATATAATGCTTTTTTATTCAAAGGGAGTTAGTTTATGAAAGGTTTGCTTATAAAAGATTTTTATAATATTAAAAAGCAGATTATATGGTATATAGGTATGATAATCATATTTTTTTCGATTTCCGTCGCAGTAAAAAATATTGCATTTATGGTTTCGATAGGTATGCTTGTTACAATATCTATACCGCTAACGGCAATCGCCTATGAAGAAAAAGAAAGTTGGCAGAAGTTTATCGTGGCAAGCGGTATGAGTAAAAAAATTATAGTATTCGAAAAATATTTATTAGGTCTTATATTTTTTGCCGTCAGTTCGGCAGGATACGTTGCAGTCTTTTTTATTTTGGGCGAAAATGCAAGTTCTTTAACAGAAGTGCTTATACCTGTGTTTTTGCAACTATTGATACTTTCCGCCATTCTTCCTCCAGTTTTTAAATTCGGTGTTGAAAAGGCAAGGACGTTTACAATAATCATAGTTGTGATAATTATGCTTGTTTTAGTGGGATTTTTAAATTATGCATTAAACATAGGCAAAGATGTCGAAATTATAATTTGTGTGGTTTTATCTATTATTTCTGCGGTATTTACGGCTCTCTCATATATCCTTTCGGTAAAAATATATAATAAAAAAGAGTTTTGATAAAATCCCCTTTATAAAAATTTGTTATCAAATTTAAGTAACTTACGAAAATTATTTAATAAAAAGTAATTAAAGGATTAAAAACCCCCGGCTGAAATAACTAAAAGCCGGGGGATATGTTTTTAATGTGAATTTTAATATTAAAGTAAGGATTGGTTGAATCAGTCTTTATTAACAGCGTGAATGAGAATGTTTGCAATATATGAAGGAAATCCATGATCGCAACTTGCAATACTAGTAAGGTTTTCCCAAAGTGTTCCTGTGGTCTTTGCCATCGGAAGGTAATATGTTTTTATTTCTTCAATTACGGTATTGTATTCGTGTTGTGCTAAAAGATAATCCAGCCTCATGATTTTACCGACAAAAGCATTGGAGGGATACACAATGGGATATAATTCAGAACCGTCGGTTCCCGCAAAATGTAAAAGCATAGTCCTATAAAGGTCGGAATAGAGTTCTCTTTTTGCCGTACCCGTCCAGAAAGCATAATACTGGCATGTTTCGGTAATGTTATCGGTGCGATTAAGATTGCCGTCTTTATCGCGTAGCGATTGGTCAACAAAAAACTTACCGTTGTATGATAGGGCGAGTATTGTTTCATTCATTTTTTGCGAGCGGAAAGCAAGATCAGAATCATTAAACATTTCCGCGGCGCATTTGAGAGCAAAAGAATACATCATGTTGCTTGGGAAATTTACTCCGTCTACGAATTCATTGGCTTTACTCCATTCTACAAAAATCCAACTTTCCAGGTTCTCCAAAAGTCCGTATTCATTAAGGTATTTATCCAGGAAATTTATGATACCGTAAACTCTTTCCCGACATTTTTTTACAAAGGTTTTATCACCTGAGCGTTTTAGATAATCATTTAATTCTACTATATACCACATAGCCCAATTGGGTATATAAATACCGTCTACGTGATCGGCGGGATAGCACATAGGCATCATTCCTTTTGCGAAAGGAAGTTCGTCTGAATGAAGCATAGCGTTTAAGAAATTTTTTTCAACGCGATTTTCGCCTGTAAGAAATTTTTCCGCACGGGCGGTAAAGAAACTGTCGCAAAGCCAGCCCGCGCGTTCGCGGGAGGGACAATCTGTCAGAACGTCAACGGCGTTTTGCTTAAATGACGCTTTTGCCGCATCAACAATAAGTGAAATATCTTTATCCTTACAGGAAAATTTAAGTTTTACATCCGGATTTTCATATGTTATCATACCGAAATTGTTTATTTCCGCTTTTCCTTCGGTCACGGCTAAACGAACGTATTTTGCAGTGTAAGGGGAAAAGGAAGTAATTGAATATGTACCTTCTTCTAATATAAATTTAATAGCGTTACAGCATTGAAGTCTGTTAATATCTATAAAAAGATTGTCAGAGTCTTTTGGAGATACTATTTCGTCAAAAAGTAAATAGATAACCGTTTTCTCATGAACGCATAATTCGAAACTGAAAAAACCGGAACTGTTTTTTTCAAAAACATATGCAGCATAGCGGTTTTTTTGTATAAGTTTTTTTCGGTTTTTAAACGGATTGAACACGAGTCTTCCCGCTTCGTTGCTTAAAACTTCTTCGAGTTCGGACTCTTTAAACATGAAATATTCGGGAACGCATCCTATACCGGTCAGAGAACGGTCGCGATATGTTTTTATAGTCGGATCGGAAAATACTGCGCCGTATTCAATCTGTTTTCCTTTAATAAAATGGTAGTCGGGTTCTGATAAATGATTTTCTTTTAATAATTTGTTTGCTTTGACAGGGGATACCTTTAATTGTGGAAAGTTGCTTAAATACCCGTCAATAAGACTGATCCTGTCTTTATTAAAACGGTAACTTTCTGTAAAAGTACGTTGAAAACTGTATCTTTGAACTTTCTGCACGCGGTCTGTAATTCTGTAAGCTTTAAAATCGTCGGATTTGGCAATTACTTTACCTTCTGACAAAACTTCTGCGGCGAAAAAAGGGGTTTCGTTTATGCGTTCATAAGAATTTATTTGTGCTCCGCACACCAAAACAGTTATTCTTATGTTTTCTTTTTCGTCAGGGAAAAGGGTGTATGTTCTTATGTAAGAATAATTTCTCGCGGCGCGCATAGGACCGTATGCTATAAATTTACCGTTGCAGAATACCTGAAATTCGTTTGATGCGGCTAGATTTAAAGAGACTTGCTTATTCTTTTTAGCAGAATATACGAATCCTATTGTGATATTCTTTTCATTAAGCAACTTTTTACACCATAACTTTCTCATAATTTTCTCCGAAATTTTATTTTTTTACTTCATATATTTTAACAAATACAATATTTTATCTTATTTCACTAGTTATTTTTGCATGTAAATAATAAGTATTTTTTTGATTATTATTTAATTGCGGCTTTAAATTTTATTTCAGGAATTTTGTATTTTTCGGATTCTGATTTTATAATATAAAGCCCCTGCTCAGAACCTGTATCGCGCATGAGAGTATTATTTTCTGAATTTTGTAAGATATAATAAAATCCAGTGTAAATCTCCTATAAAATCGTCAGAATGAAGAGCGAACACTAACCCTGAAAATATCCCGTACAAAGGTGAAACCGACCCATAAAACCCATGAATATAGATATAGATAATTATCAAATATTTTTTATTATACTATAACAATCTCATAAATACAAGAATAAAATCTTTAAATTTGCTGTTTATTTTGATGTATAAGATAGGGGATTATATAAAGGCGGTGGTAACAGAAAATAGTAATATCGAAATATTTTTTAAATTATTAAAAAAAATAATGTATTACTATACTATTTAAAGTCCGAAAAAACACAAAAGGCGTCTTTCGGACTTTAAAATAAAAACTAATATAATTTATGAAAAATATAAATATAATAACAAATAACCTTATGTTTTTTGCGAGATAAGGTTTTTTGTGGTAATAAGAGAGTACATGCTGCCGAAAAATCCCGCAGTCATTACCACATCGGCAGAGGCCCTCTTGTAGGAAAGCATATGGACGCTCTCTAAAAAACAGTGCCGAATGACTCGCACAAACAACCGAACGTCTGAAATTTTTCAAAATTATCTTTTTATATAACACAAAAGTCGTTACCCGATAGGATATCGCCTTTGGGTGGTGAAGAAAGGGGAGATAAATCAAATTAAAACAAAAAGCCTTATGCGAATTACTCGTAATAAGGCTTTTTGTGGTGGGCAGGGGTGGATTCGAACCACCGAAGTCGCTGACAGCGGATTTACAGTCCGCCCCATTTGGCCGCTCTGGAACCTGCCCGTATATTTTCCCATTTATAATCAGGGAATTGCTATTCGATTGGAGCTGGTGACTGGAATCGAACCCGCAACCTGCTGATTACAAA
>CALWBJ010000066.1 GCA_944376035.1 uncultured Clostridia bacterium
TTTTTAAGAAAAGTCAGACTGAAACAGCAATAAATAACGTTATGTAGACAGTATAACAAGGAATAATTACACCTACAACTAAAAAACGTCTTAATGAGTTAGAAAGTAGGTTGGAAGAACTTAACCGCCAAATTATTATTTAATACAGTCAAACAAAAGTAAAATTTACAAAATTTATTCCATATTCCACTTGACAACGTGCCTCTAGGTTGTGTGATTGAAAGGCTTTAGAAAGCCAATCAATAAGCCCTTAAGGTGCTTTTTTATTTGCCTTCGAGAATCAGCCTATCACACACATTTACTCATTGTCAAGTGGCTTTCGACGACATAAAACGCCGTTTTATTTTGAATTTGAAATAAAGAAAGAACCTAATCTTCCCATAATGGTAGGATTAGGTTCTTCTTGGCGGAGAGGAGAGGATTCGAACCTCCGATACCTTGCGGTATACACGCTTTCCAAGCGTGCACATTAGACCACTCTGACACCTCTCCGTAACAGTCCGCTAATTATTTTAATATATTTTTTTAAAAATTGCAAGTCAATTTGTCGCTTATCGAAAAATATTTTATTTTAAAATTTTAAAAATCGGTATACAAAAAATTTTTTATGTTGTATAATATTTACATTGAGTGAAAACATAATTATTAAAGAGACTTTATGTTTAAGGAGGGTTATATGACTTGGTTTAACAGACAGAGCCGTCTCGTGCAGATCATTTTGCTTTTGATCCCCGTAGTGAACTGGGTGGTTGAAATCGTGGTCAGATGGTCTACTTGGCTTAAAAAGGGAGGTTTGATAAGATTTATAGTTTGTATTCTTGTTACTCTTCCTACCGGTATCGTGTTCGGTTGGCTTGACCTTATCTGGGTACTGCTTTTCAAGAAACTGTTTTTGCAGTAAAAGTTTGGTAAATTTATCACTAAGACTTTCGGCCTGAAAGCGTTTTTCGCCCGTATTATCTTGGCGATTACGGGTTTTCGAAAATTTCGCTCTCAGGTCGTTTTTTAAATAAAACCACAATATATTGTGTTTTTAAAAAATATTTTTAACAAAATGTAGTGAAAAGTATTGACAAACTTTTTATGGCGTGGTATAGTTAATAGGCTCGATGAAAAACAGTTTACGGGAGGAGATAAATATGTTTTGGGTAAAAAAAAGAGACGGAAAACTTGTTGATTTCGACATGTCGAAGATTACGACGGCTTTGAGTAAGGCATTTAATTCCAGACAGGTCAATTATACTGCCGATATACTCAATATGTTATCTTTGAGAGTTTCCGCCGACTTTGCTAAAAAGGTCAAGGATAATGTTATAAGCGTTGAGGATATACAAGACAGCGTAGAGGTCGTTCTTATCCAGTCCGGCTATGTTGAAGTAGCAAAGAGTTATATTCTTTACCGTAAACAAAGGGAAAAGGTCCGTAATATAAACGAGACTCTTCTCGACTATAAAAAGATTGTCGACGATTATGTAAAGGTATCCGACTGGCGAGTAAAGGAGAACTCGACGGTAACCTACTCTGTCGGCGGATTGATTTTATCAAACAGCGGCGCGGTAACGGCTAATTACTGGCTTACCGAGATATACGACGAAGAAATCGGAAATGCGCACAGGAATGCCGATATACACATTCACGATCTTTCCATGCTCACGGGATATTGCGCGGGCTGGTCGTTAAAACAACTTATAAAAGAAGGGCTCGGCGGGGTTCCCGGTAAAATCACTTCTTCGCCGGCAAGCCATCTCTCGACTCTTTGCAATCAGATGGTCAACTTTTTAGGTATTATGCAGAACGAATGGGCGGGCGCTCAGGCGTTCTCGTCGTTCGACACCTATCTCGCGCCTTTCGTAAAGGTTGACAATCTGACTTACAGAGAAGTCAAACAGTGCATACAGTCTTTCATTTACGGAGTAAACACGCCTTCGAGATGGGGTACTCAGTCTCCGTTTACAAATATTACGCTCGACTGGGTGGTTCCGAACGACCTTGCCGAAATGAACGCTATTGTCGGCGGCAAAGAGATGGACTTCAAATATAAAGACTGCGTAAAAGAAATGGCTATGGTAAACAAGGCGTTTATCGAGATAATGATAGAGGGCGACGCAAACGGCAGGGGATTCCAGTATCCTATCCCGACTTATTCGATAACGCGCGATTTCGACTGGTCGGAGACCGAAAACAATAAACTCCTGTTTGAAATGACGGCAAAATACGGCACACCGTATTTCTCCAACTACATTAACAGCGATATGGAACCCAGCGACGTCAGAAGTATGTGCTGCCGTTTAAGACTGGATTTAAGAGAACTCCGTAAAAAGTCGGGCGGCTATTTCGGCAGCGGCGAAAGCACGGGCTCTATCGGCGTCGTAACAATCAATATGCCGAGAATAGCATATCTTTCCAAAGACGAGAACGAGTTTTACGAAAGACTTACTCATATGCTCGATATCTCCGCGCGTTCTTTAAAGGTCAAAAGAGATACTATTACAAAACTTCTGGAAGCAGGGCTTTACCCTTATACTAAGAGATATCTGGGAACGTTCAGCAACCACTTCTCGACCATAGGTCTTGTAGGTATGAACGAAGCGTGCCTCAACGCAAAATGGATAAAGAAAGACCTTACTCATAAAGAGGCGCAGGAATTTACCAAGAACGTTCTTAACTATATGCGTAATAAACTTTCCGATTATCAGGAACTTTACGGCGACCTATATAACCTCGAAGCGACGCCCGCAGAGTCCACGTCTTTCCGTCTGGCAAAGCACGACAGAAAGAGATATCCCGATATTATTACCGCTTCCGACTGCGACAAGACGCCTTATTACACCAACAGTTCGCATCTTCCCGTCGGATTTACGGACGATATTTTCTCCGCGCTCGACATTCAGGACGAATTGCAGACCTTATACACTTCGGGAACTGTTTTCCACGCGTTCTTAGGTCAGAAACTACCTGACTGGAAGTCGGCGGCGGCACTTGTCAGAAAGATCGCGGAAAATTATAAATTGCCTTACTACACGATGTCTCCCACATATTCGGTCTGCGCCGATCACGGATATATCGCGGGCGAAGTTTATAAATGTCCTGTATGCGGAAAGGCGACCGAGGTTTACAGCCGTATAACAGGTTACTACCGTCCCGTTCAGAACTGGAACGACGGTAAGAGAGAAGAGTTCAGAGAAAGAAAGGTTTACGACGTCGAACACTCGGTATTCCACCGTAAAGGCGAAACGGCAAAGGATAACACCGCGGCCTGCTGCAATACGGCTGAATGCAATAGTGAAAAAAAGAGCGAAAAATCTTTTGATACTCCCGTACTCTTTACAAGAAACGGCTGTCCCAACTGCAAGACTTCCAAAATGATGCTCGATAAAGCAGGTATTAAATATTCGGTAATAAACGCCGAGGAAAATAAAGAGGAAACTTTGAAATTCGGTATCAAAAAAGCGCCGACCCTCATAGTCCCCGACGGAGACGGTTTCAGGTCTTACGATAACGCGAGCGAAATAAGGAAATATATAGAGAGCATTAACTGATATGTACGATATAATAATAATAGGCGCGGGCGCGGCAGGGATGACCTCCGCGCTCTATGCACTGCGAAACGGAAAAAAAGTCCTTGTTCTCGAAGGAGAAAGCCTTGGCGGACAGATAGCGACATCACCGAGACTGGAAAATTTCCCATCCATAAAGCAGATAAGCGGCGAGCAGTTTGCGGACAATCTTTTCGAGCAGATTACCGCTCTCGGCGCGGAAGTGGAAATAGAAAAAGTTACGGGTATTGAAAAAAACGGCAAGATTTTCACCGTAAATACAGAATATAATAAATTTGAAGGCAAAAGCGTTATAATAGCGGCGGGGGTAAAGCATAAACACCTCGATAACGGCAGACCTGACCTCGTAGGAAAGGGTATATATTACTGCGCTATCTGCGACGGTGCATTTTATAAAGGTCAGGAAGTTGCCGTAATAGGTGACGCCAATTCCGCCCTTCAATATTCTCTTCTTCTTGCGGGATACTGCAAAAAAGTGTATGTTTATACGCTTTTCGATAAGTTCTTCGGGGATGCCAGCCTTATAAAAGCGCTCCGCGCAAAGGAAAATATAGAAGTACGCCCCGAAACCATGGTTGTGGGATTTAAAGGCGAAAACGAACTCACGGCAATAGAGTATAAAGATAAAAACGGCAATTTACATACTCACGAATTGCCTGCGGTATTTATCGCGATAGGCCAGATACCCGACAATAAGGCTTTTTCTAATCTCGTTGATTTGGATAAAGACGGCTATATTATTGCCGACGAAACGTGCAAGACCAAAACCGAGGGCCTTTTTGTGGCGGGCGACTGCCGTACCAAAGCCGTAAGACAAGTGTCCACCGCTTGTGCGGACGGCGCCGTCGCGGCGACAAACTGCTCAATTTATTTAGAAAGCCTCGCCGATTAAAAAATTTCATCGCCGTAACGGTGAAATTTGAGATTTATTAAAATTTTATATAAACAGAACAAAGTTTTAATTATCTTGAATTTATAATTATAACTTAATAAAAATTTACTGTATAATATAATAACGCTGAAAAATTTTTTTTCTATTGACAATAGTTTTTTTTAGAGGTATAATTTTTATATAAAATATATTTTAAGTTAAAATTAAATATATTTTAAAATAAAAACTATAAATAAAGAGGAGAAAACAATGAGGAAAAAGTTTTTTGCGGTTTTTGCGGCTGTGATTATTTTATTTACCTTTATGTCGGTTGCGGCTTGTTCGAATACTCCCGAAGAAAACAGAGAGTATAAATATCAGAGCGCGTCTTTTGTAAAAGATAATAATCTGACTTTTCAAGATGTAAGTCAGTTTGCGCCGCCCGCGGCGATGGGAGAGAATATAGATTCTATATCCGCGCTTGAAAAATATATTCTTGAAAATATCGACGAATACGCGGTCATGATTATGGGCGAGAACGGAATGAGTGAGATATATCTTAAAAACGAAATTGACGGTATTACCTTAAAAGGCGATAAAATAACTTTGAGCCGTTCGGGTGAAAGCAATGATTATTCATATACTCTTGAAGATAATAAGTACGTTCTTAACGGCGTTAATGACGACAAATGCAAGATTTTATGTTTTGAAAAGGGCAAGTTTTATTACTCTTTTGAACTTACGGAGGGATTTGTTTTAAGATATTATTTTGCCTGAACACGGTAATTATTTATAATTATAAAATATGTTAAATTGTTTGATTGTACATAAGCGCATATAATACTAAAATGATATGATTTTTTAGAATTTCTATTTAATAAAGCCGCCCGCGGCGAAGTTAACTTCGCCGCGGGCGGTATTGTATTTTATTGTATTTTTCAGTTTATTCTTTTAAGATTATATATAGATTATTTATTTTAATAAACGCGCTGAAAAGGCAGATTTTTTACAATGTTGTTTTTTTGTTTTTAAATCCGTGTTTTCAGTATCCGCGAAGTTGAGAGTCTGGCACATAGGGCAAAACGGCGGCTAAAAACTCTTTTGCCTCTGATTCTTCTACTTCGTGAAGGTCGTGAGTCATACAGGTTTCGGTATCTTTGTATTTTTGCATAAAGTATTTTTTCGCGCCCTTTATCCATTCGCCGATTTTAATTATATTTTCTTTTTTATGGTACTCTTTTATAAGTGTTGTCCTGAATTCGTAATCCGCGCCCGATGTCATGAGATAATTTACGCTTTTTTCTATTAAGGAAGTATCGTATTTTTCAAAACCTATGATTTTTGCGTAATTTTCTCTGTCGTTTTTTATATCTATTGCAAAATAATCGCAAAGCCCGTTTTCGAAAAGCGATTTAATCATATTCGGATTAGTGCCGTTGGTATCGACTTTTACCGAATATCCGATTTTTTTAACTTTTTCGCAGAACTCGGGCAAGTCTTTGCAAAGCGTAGGTTCACCGCCCGTTATGCACAGTCCGTCAAGAATGTTTTTTCTGCTTTCGAGAAATTTAAGCACTTCGTTTTCTTCTATTGTTGAAAGTTGGTCGGTTTCTAAAACGAGCGGGGAATTATGGCAGAATCCGCATCTGAAATTACAATTTCCCGTAAACACGGTAGCCGCAATTTTTCCGTCGTAATCAACAAGCGATAATTTTTCCATTCCGAAAAGTTCCATAATTTACGCTCCGTAAAATTTTTTTACTTTTAAGAAACGACCGAGATTTTTCAATCTAAAAATTCAGCCTCAAATCAGTAATTGATTTAAATAATTTTAGCATTTTCTATAAAAAAACGCAACCTTTTCAGGTTGCGAAAAACTATCAAAAAGTTTAATAAATAAGTTTAGTTTAATTTTAGTTTTTGTTTCCGACGGGGTTTACGTGCACCATGCAATGCTTTATTCTGTCATCGTACTTTTCTATTGCGTCATGTGTGTTTTCGGCAATACGGTGCGCGTTTTTTAACGGCATTTCGCCGTCTACGCCTATTTCCACGTCAACATATATTTTATTTCCGAACATTCTGGTTTTTATAAGGTCTATACTGAGTACGCCGTCTACTGCGTAAATTATTCCGCGCATTTCTTCAACCATGCTTTCAGGGCATGCTTTATCGACTATTTTATTGACTGCCTCGATAAATATGTCGAGTGCCCCTTTCAAAATGCATACGCATATTATAAGCGATGCTCTAACCTCGAACACCGGCATCTCCACACTCACCGTCGCTCC
>CALWBJ010000067.1 GCA_944376035.1 uncultured Clostridia bacterium
CGTGGACAGGGAGGGCAATCCTACCGAGCAATATGAATTGTCAAAGCGCATAAACGGGGAAATAGCGGGATTTTCCAATACGTATATGCAGTTTAACGATAACTGGATAGGCGTCTGCCCCATATACGGGACCAACAACACCGATGAAGACGAAATGTATTACAACAACACCATAGACAGTATGGAGCACCCCTTATCCGTAAGTAATTTAAGCAGCGTATCCGAGGTAAAGGCGACGGAAGACACCATTATCGGATATATGAAAGATCAGAACAATAACGACGGTTTTGTGTTTGTAAATTATAACGAAACAAAACTTGAAAAAACCTCGGTTGTAGAGGTCAAATTTAAAAATTGCAACAAGGCAATCGTATACATTGACGGCATAAAAAACGATAAGGTACTTGATAACAACACTCTCGTGCTTAATCTGGGAGTAGGTCAAGGCGTATTCGTAATACCTTATGTGGACTGATAAATAATATGGATTCTATACTTGACAGTTTAATAAATTCAGAAAAAAACAATACTTTCAAACCCGCGCCCTTCTGGAGTTGGAACAATTACATATGTAAAGACCAGGTAATAAAACAGATACGCGAAATGAAAAGCGTAGGTTTCGGCGGATTTGTCATACACGCGCGGTGCGGATTGAAAACCGAATATTTAAGCGACGAGTGGTTTGAACTTATAGAAGTCTGTATAAAAGAGGCTGAAAATTCAGATATGAATATCTGGATTTACGACGAATTCGGTTTTCCGAGCGGGTTTGTCGGTGGAAAACTTCTCGATAAAGAGACAAACCGCGCATTATATCTCGAATATGAGATAAAAAAATATTTTGATGACGACGCTTATGCCGTTTACATAGACAAAGACGGCAAAACGTTGCGCGTAAATGGGCCGAGCGAGGGCGCAAAGGAATATAAGACGATATATCGGAAGGTTTCGCCTTCGGAGGTGGATATTTTATGTCCGCACGTCGTGGATTTGTTCATTGAAGACACACACGAGCAATATTACAAACGTTTTTCCCGATATTTCGGAAATGTCATACGCGGATTTTTCACCGACGAGCCGCAGTATTACAGATACGGGACGCCGACGTCATGGTGTATGGAGGAAGAGTATTTTAAAAAATACGGCGAGGAACTTAAAGACGGACTTTTCCATCTTTTCGGCAGCGAGCCCGACGATTACCGGTTTCGCGTCAGGTATTACAAACTCATGAACGAAAGATATACCGAAGTATATTATAAAAAACTTTACGACTGGTGCGAGGGGCACGGCTGTCTTCTTACCGGCCATACCTGTGAAGAACCGCACCTGTATTCGCAGATGTGGTGCTGTGCGGGCGCGATGCCGACGTACGAGTACTGTCAGATACCGGGTATCGATCATTTGTGCAGATTTATGGACGGTTGTATAGACGAGATACAGGTAGAAAGCGTAGCGCGGCAGTTGAAAAAGAAATACGTAATGAGCGAAAGTTTCGGCTGCTCGGGATATGACGCCAATTTCAGGATACTCAAATACATAGCCGATTTCCAGATGATTTACGGTATAAATTATTTTATATATCATCTGACGAATTACAGTCTGCAAGGGCAGGGATACAAAGATTTTCCTCCGACCTTTTCCTCTCACGCAGCATGGTTTGATGATTTAAAATATTTCAACAATTACATAACCGCAATGTGCGCCTTAACCGCAAATTCGGAGGAGCATACCGACGTGCTCGTTCTGCACCCCATGCAGAGCACGTATCTGACCTACGACAGGGCGGCCGACGATAAAAGCGTTTTCGAGTTGGACAGAAAGTTCACATTGCTTACCGAGAGGCTTGTAGCGGAACAGGTGGCGTTTCATTTCGGTGACGACGTGCTTATAGAAAAATACGGTTTAATCAAAGGAAACAAATTCGTAATAGGGAACTGTTCGTACAAATACGTCGTAGTTCCGGAAATGGACGATATTGCAAAAAGCACTTATGCTATTTTAAAAGAATTTGCGGACGCGGGCGGCAAGGTCTGTCTTGTCGGGAAATTTCCCGCGTATATCGAAGGAGTTGCCGGCGAACGTCCCATAAAGGGCAATATAACATTAAAAGAAATAGGCGACAGGCACAAAGACAAGATAAGATTCAGCGGAAACGGACGTATCCGTACCAGATATTTTTCGAACGATTCGGGAGATTTCGTATTCATACTTAACGACGACGAAAAAAACGATATTTGTCTGGAAACCGCAGACAGATTTTTCAAAACAGACGTTGAACTCAAAACACTTACCGAGATCAAGGGTAATCTGATATTGAAACCGCATTGCTCGGTATTGTTGAAAAAGATTAAGGCGAAGAGTGACAAGCGGTTAAAAGAGTTTACCGAACAAAATTTTTCGGTAGCAGAATACGCGGATAAAGAATGTTGCGAAAAGAAAGACGAAACCGATAGTTTCAGGTTTACCCGCGCTACCGATAACAGTCTTATTTTGGACATGGTAAGAGTCAGTACCGACGGCGAAAAATATTCCGCGCCCATGTACTGTCCGGCGGTCACGGACAAATATCTATATGAAAATTACGCAGGAGATTTATATTTAAAGTATACGTTTAACATAAGCGAAAAAATCGCGCCGTTAAAGTTTATGGCTCAAAATGACAGAGTAAAAGAAATATTTCTTAACGGCAAGCCGCTTACCGTCGTCCGTTCAGATTTTGATCCGATGTTTTACGAGGCCGACATAACGGATATGGCTGAGGCGGGAGAAAACAGCCTGGTGTTCCATATAGATCATTATCAGAGTCCTCAGTGCAGGTACGCTTTTTTCGGAGAGAATGTTACCGAAAGCCTGCGGAATATGGTTACGTTTGAAACTAATATTGAACCCGTGTACATTATGGGACAGTTTTTACTGACCGACGATCTGAAAATAACCGCCATGAGAGATATAGGATCGATAAATAATTTTCAGGAACACGGGATGCCTTTTTTCTCGGGTGAAGCGGTGCTGGAAGGTAACGTATATGCAAACAGGCCGTGTATCAAATTAGAACTCATAGGAAATTTTATGTCTGCCGATATTTACGTGAACGGCGAAGAGAGCAATCACGTTGTGACCGATACGGAAGTTGTATTGAATAAAGGCGTTCGAGTTGGCGAAAACAAAATAGAAATCGTATTGAAATCCTCAATGCGCAACATGTTCGGACCTCATCATTTTCTGGGTATGACCGAGATGACTGGCGTCGCGCCGGGATTATTTACGATGCGTTGTAGTTGGAACGAGGGTAAAAGCAGATTTTTCAACCCCGAATATCAGTTGGTGAATTTCGGGATCGAAAAAATTTTAATTTCAAAATAAAAACGGCGCGGTTTATTGAATAATATCTATGAACGTGTGACTTACCGTTGCTGTTAATAAAAAAATAAAGGAGAAACATGATGAATAATGTGCTAAAAAAGATCATTACGGCAGTTTTGGCATGTGTATGCGTCGTATCGTTTGCGGCAGGCATTACCGGTTGCGGGAAAGAGCACACGCACACCTTGCAGAAGGTAGACGCCCGAGCGGCGACTTGTACGGAAGCAGGTACCGAGGCCTATTACATATGTACTGGATGCGATAAACTTTTTAAGGACGCGGAAGGCAAAGAGGAAATTGACGAACCTGTTATCGTTAAGGCATTGGGGCATGAATATGCGGACGAATATACCTGTCACTCAAGGAAATGTATAAGATGCGATTACGTTCAGGAAGCGACTACCGAACACGTATTCGTCGACGGCGTATGTGCATGCGGCGAAAAAGAGCAGGCGACCGAGCCTGTCGTAAAAGAAGGAATGCAGGTTTATCTGATAGCACAGCCTTCTCTCGGCGACAGTTATCTGGTACAGGTAGACGGCTATAATATTCTTATCGATACCAATCAGCGCACAAACACGGGTACGGACAGCGTTACGGACGATTACGTCATACCGTTTTTGGAATCCAAAGACGTTGACAAGATTGACTATTTACTCATAACCCACCCGCACGACGACCATATAGGCGGAGCGGTCAAAATCGCTTCAACCTATACCATAGACAACATATGGATGTATCAGATTGACTGGTCGCTGACGCAGGAAGGGGACGGTAAAGGCGGCAACTCCGAAATTTACTCAAATGAGTTTATTGCATACTGCGAAGAAAACGGTCTGACAATCAACGAGCCCGCCGAGAACGGACAGTCCATACAAGTGGGCGATAATCTTAAAATAGAGATGTGGAATATCGACGTTCTTGAAAATCAGAAACTGAACGACAACGTCAATGCGTTGGGTATAATTTATCTGTTTGAATACAAAGACACAAGAGTGCTCTTCCCCGGTGATACGTTCAGCGACGGGGACAACATAACGTCGAGTTCGCCAACGGCGATTTCGTCGCAGCCGTCTCTGGATCAGATAGGCGACGTAGATATAATGCTGGCGCAGCACCACGGCGGTACGGGGTGCGTGAACACCTATCCCGCGTTGAATGTTTTAAAACCCGAGTATGTGTTTATGAGTTTTCCCTCTCCGAACGAAACGACAAACGCGTGGTATAATCTCGCAATACCTACGCTTACAAGATGCAACGATCTGAAAATACCTGTCTATGCGACAGGTCAGAGCGGTAACATCGAAATAGATATAAGCGAAGACGGAAATATCACGCTAAATTCTTCCAAGGAAGGATCGGACATGACGCAGATGGTGCCCCCGAACGTAAGCGCGAGGGTAGAATCGGTGAGCGGCGTCAAAGACGGCGAAGGACTCAAAATAAGCGTCGTATACGACAGACCGATGGTGGGAGAAGAAGTGACCGAGACGCAGACCATGACAGAGGCGGCATGGAAGTTTGACGGGATTGATATGAGCGGGCAGAGCGGCAGTTATGTGGCGTGGAATGCCGGCAGCGATAAAAACGTATTGGTATTTTTTGTTCCCGCCTCTTTGCTGACCGAAAAGGAAAGTTATACATTTACCATCGATAAATCATTCAAATCGTTTAACAACAACGGAGTCTGGGCAACGCTTGAATACATAAGCAACGATTTACAGGTTTGGGAAAACAACAAAATTGTTCATGTTCAGGAAGTGAACGATTACGGATGGAATTTCAATCAGACGCTGAAATGTATAAACGTAAAATTTGACGGCGACGTGACCACATATACCGACAGTCAGTATACCGAGGTTTCAAAAGGATTAAAGATAAACGGCCTCAATATAGATAAATTAGGCGTAGAATACAATGCACCGTCAGGGAAGAACAGCGTCGTGTTATTCATACCCAAAACATTATGGGAGCGCGCTACCGAAGGCGTGGTACTGACCGTAACTACGGATATGGAATTTCAGAACGGATACAAGATAGGGCAGGAAATAAGTTATATATACGACGAGGATTATGCTTTGTGGGTAGAATATACCGACGACGAAATGCCTCCGCTCGCACCCGAAAAAATTGAGGTAAGCGGATACACAAACGAACGTGACGAAAACAGGCTGTTCATAAGTTTAACATTTACCCGTCCGCTGGAAACAATCCCCGCAGATTGGACGTACAATAATTATTTCGGATTAAAGATAAACGGAGAAGATATACCGATTTCATCGAGTTTAGACGACGCGAACGGATTTTATCTGCAGTACACTCCCGCGGATAACCGTATACTTATCAACGTAAGAAAAGATTATCTGGCGACGTTCAATAAAGTTGTCCTGACCATTCCGGAAGGGTTCGGGCTGGCGGCGGACAGCGAGTATATTCTTGAAGAAATAAATCTGCTTTTAAGCGACGAGCCTTATGACACCAATCCCGCGAATAAAAAGTTAATAGAATATACGGGTGATTTCAGCGAGATAACTTCGGTTGAATACACTTCCGACGTTACAGATTTCGGGTATGAAGTATTATCCGGAGACAATGCGGTATTTAATCTTACAATGTCAAAAGACGTTGTGTTCAACACTGCCGCAACATACGATAAAATTGATTTGGCGGGAAAATTGACGATTAACGGAGTTGCCGTAACGGAAGGGCAGGCGAGCCTGAGTTTTGAAGGCTCCAATCCGAGAGTAGTTAAACTTTCCGTTCTGAAATCGCTGTTAAAGGAAGAATCCGACAACGTATTCCAATTCAGTGCGACAGAATGTTATGAAGCGACGATAAGCGCGTTCACCGAAAACTTTTCGACAGTGGGCATGGATTTCAGAAAAGAAGTTAATATAACGCACGTAGCGGTAGAGTATGTCGCGGCCGAAGGCGCGTATTACGGCTTTAAAATAACGGTCGATACCCAGCCCGTATTAAGCGGATATCAGGATCTGACCGATCAGAACGACGGTTTGGGTATTCTTGTAAATAACAAACCCGTCCGCGGAACGGTTGTATGGGGTGAAGATAACTTCGTTCAGGTAAACGGGAACGTAATATACTTTTACGTGCTTAAAAGCCAGGTGGACGCTACTAACGGATTGGTTCTTACTATAAAGTCCGACAGTCAGTTGTATGACAGCGCGCATTATTTGTTTAACGGCGGCAGTTATAAAGTTCTGACAGGCACGCCCGACAGCGTGTATGCAAATCACGACGCGACCGAAATATACACGGGTGATTTCAGCGAGTTTGAGGGCGACGAACCCGATACTCCCGCCGCGCAGGAAGTAAATATCGTCGATGTATCGATAGAGTACACCGCGGCGGGCGGAGTGTATTACGGCTTTAAGATCGCTTTTGACAAAGAGCCGATATTAAGCGGCAACATAGACCTTACCGACGATAACGACGGGCTGGGAATATTGGTAAACAACAAGCCGGTGCGCGGTACCGCGTCGTGGGGAACGAGCAATTTTGCCGCGATGAGCGGCTGGGTAGACGCCGTAGGCGGATATGTCGTAACTTTCTATATGTTAAAGAGCGAGGTAGACGCATCCGAAGGTATCGTGTTGACAATAAAAGACACGACCGCCCTTTTCGATAGCGAAGAATACGATTTCGCCGGCGGCAGTTATAAGGTTTTAAGCGGCACACCGAGCACGTACTGGAATAATCATGACGCCACGGAAGTTTACACAGGTGATTTCAGCGAGTTTGAATAAAAGGTCGGGCGTCGGGAATTATTAATATATCTTAAATGCACTGAACGCTAACGGACTTTTAAAAACAGAACTTAAAAAATGTAAAAAATATTTATATTTAAAAATCCTGCGCCGCTGTAAATTATTTGCAGCGGCGCAGGATTTTTTCCTCTAACGACGGCACATGCAAAAAAGGGCGCTGTTTTTTGTATCGGCGAGCAAGGCAATATGGCGTCGGTACACGTTGTTTTATAGTGAACAGATTATGATTTTTTGATGTTTTCTGATAAATTTTATTTTATCCGTTGTCTTTTTCGGGATGAAAAATATTTTATGTCAGCGCGGTATATTAAGCGAAATTTTGAATTCGGTCGGGGTCATACCCGTTATGCGCCTGAAAACACGGGAAAAATATTGTGGGTTGTCGAAAGAGAGGCGGTCTGATATCTGTGAAAAATTTAGATTGCTTTCCCGTATAAGTCTTTTAGCTTCGTCCGTTTTTTTCACGGCGGCGTAACGGGATATGGTGTCTCCCGTCTGTTCTTTGAAAATCCTGCTCAGATAACTCTTTCCGTAACCCATGGCCGCGCACAGTCGGCTGATTCGGAACGGGAGGCATATTTCATCGTCGATAAATTTTTTAATTGAAGTTATGATATGATTTTCCATGCTTTCCTTATTGGGAAATACGTACGTCGCTCCCGTATTTGTCATTTCCCGTACAAGCAAAATCAACAACTGTTCGAGATAAGTTTTTATAAGTTGGTCGCTTCCAATAGAGGCGTCTTCTTTTTTTATAAGTTTTTTCAGATACGGATCGTTTTTCGGGAGAACGTAAGCGTTTTTTGCCTCTTTGATAATAGCCGAGATAAAAGGCGATAACATTCTGTTCAGCACGGCGTGGTAGTTTTCGAAATACGCCATCGCTTTGGAATTACATACGAAAGTAATAACGAAGAAATCGGGCGCGGAAAAATTTGCTCGTATGGAATGGAATTCGTCGGGCTTGTGAAAAAGTATTTCGCCCTGCGAGATGACAAGTTTTTCGTCCTCTCGTTTTACTACAACGCTGCCCTTATCTACATATACCAGTTCCCAGAAATTATGCCGCTCGCCTTCGAAAACGAAATTTTTATCGAACTCGTGATAGTGTACGGTTACTATTTCGGATACGTTGAATATGGTTTTCAGTTGAGTTTTTACGAACGTTGCTTTCATAATAATCCTTATTAAAATTTTTTGTGGACAAAAATATAAATAATGGGGAAAAAAATGACTGTTTTTTACGAAACAGAGCATTTATAATGACATTATAGAAAAACAAAGCGCCGAGGGCGTTTACGGAGTGCAAAGAACGGTCCGAATAGATAATTCAAGCGCTAATGAGTGTTTTCATTTAAGATTATATAACAAACAATGAAAATAATCAACAGAATGGGAAGAGGTTGACGAGAAAACAAACGTTGCGCACAGGGAAAGACCGTTCATCAAAAAAAACTGAAAGAAAGCGAAAGCAAAAATTAAAAAACAAAAAATAAATTTAAAACCGAAAAAATAAAAAAGGAGTAATTATGAAAAAAGGAATAAGCATTTGGTCGTTTCCGGCGCAGCCGTTAAAGAGCAGTTTTACTCTTGCCGAAAAGGCGGGGTTCGAAGGAGTGGAAGTGGCGCTCGACCTGGAGGGCGAGATTTCGCTGTCGTCAACCGAAAAACAACTGCTTTCGGTAAAAAAGCAGGCTGAAGACTGCGGGATGGAGCTTTACGGAGTCGCTTCGGGGCTTTACTGGAAAAACTGGCTTAATGCAGACTGCGAGAAGGAGCGCGAGAGGGCAAAGGATATCGTTAGAAAACAATTGGAAACGGCGAAAATACTCGGTGCCGACACCATACTTGTAATACCCGGATGCGTCAATGCCGATTTTGTAGATCCCGAAAAGACAGTAAGTTATATTACGGCTTACGAAAGGAGCCTCGACGCGCTCAACGATCTTAAATCGGACGCCGAAAAAGCGGGCGTTTCGATAGGATTGGAGAACGTTTGGAACAAGTTTCTGATTTCGCCTCTCGAAATACGCGACTTCATAGATAAAATCAACAGCGATTTCGTGGGGAGCTATCTGGATGTCGGAAACGTGCTTATAAACGGATATCCCGAGCACTGGATAGAAATACTCGGAAAGCGAATCAAGAAGGTGCACTTCAAGGACTACAGAAGAGCGGCGGGAGGATTGCACGGATTCGTAGATCTGCTTGCGGGAGACGTTAACTATCCCGAAGTTATGAAAGCGCTGACGGGGGCAGGATACGACGGATGGGTTACGGCCGAAATGATACCCAATTATAAATATTATACCGAAACAATCGTATACAACACGTCTAATGCCATGGACAAAATTTTAGGGAGGAAATAAAAATGCTTAAAGTGGGACTCATAGGATGCGGATTCATGGGAGCCATGCACGCCGCCTGCTATAAAAAGATAGAAGGCGTAAAACTCGCTGCGGTTGCCGATGCGCGTAAGGAGTGTGCAGAGCAGATTGCCGCGGGTACGGACGCACGTATATTTGCAGACGGAAACGACCTTCTGGAAAACTCCGACGCGGACATAATAGACATTTGTCTGCCGACTTTCATGCACGCGGAATATGCGATAAAAGCGATGGATAAAGTCAGGTATCTTTTTGTGGAAAAACCCGTCGCGCTTACCGCAGAGGAGGGTCGAGCCATGATTGAAAAGAGCAAGATGACGGGCTGCCGCGTTCAGGTAGGGCAGGTCATAAGATTCTGGGACGAATACGTATATCTTAAAAATGTAATCGAACAAGGTTTATACGGCAAGGTGGTGAACGCCAATTTCAAAAGAATAAGCCCGCGACCCGTGTGGGGCTGGCAAAACTGGCTTTTGGATTACAGACTTTCCGGGGGCGCGGGACAGGATCTGCATATACACGATATCGATTACATTCTCTCGTTGTTCGGAAATACCAATAAATTTTATAGCGTAAAGAACACGTTGGGGGAGAAGAATTCATATGTAAATACATTGATGGAATACGACGACTTTGCCGTCAGCGCGGAAGGAGGGTGGGGATTGCCGAACTCTTATCCGTTTAAAGCGACGTTCAGGGTGGTATTTGAAAATGCGGTGATAGAAAACGCCGAGAAAGGGTTTATGATTTATGACAAAGACGGCGGGCGGAAAATCCAAATGCAAAAAGCGCCGTGCGGCCAATCCGACTCGGAATTAACGGGCGGCGGAAATATTTCCGACCTCGGCGGATACTACAACGAGTTGCTGTATTTTTGCCGGATGGCGGCAGAGAACAGGATTCCCGATCGCGCAACGCTCGAAGATTCGGTTAAGTCTTTGGAATTTGTGTTAAAGGAAATAAACTTTGATATTAATAAGTAAGCCGTGCCGTTACGGGTAAATCGGTTCTTTTTGTGGATATACTGACTTTCATTATCGCTCTTCTTGCGGGTTTTACGGCGGCTTATTTTGTTATGGTAAACGATTACAACGAGATTTTCAATATAGTATCGGCAGCAGGTCTTGTCGTTATCATAATATTTTATATGACTCTGACATTTTTTCCGCCTCATTGGTTTTTATTTAAAGACCCCATATCGGGAGGGTACGGCATTATTTCATAGTAAAAACGTCAAAAGATAAAAAGTTTTATGTCTGAAAATATAAAGTTTTATTTTTTAAAAATTTATTCGGCGGCGGCGCCGCTTTTTAGCGGCGCCGCCGCCGAACTATTTTAAAATATTTTTTAAAAAAATATTTCCGATTTTATAAAATATCATTATTTTTTACGGCAGTTATGTCTTATTATTTAAATATAGCGCAAAAAACTTATTAAAATAAAAGATTGACTTAACGCCGTACGCTCTGTTAAAATTACATAAAGGAAAAATCAAACGCGAAATTTAAAATATTTTTTAATCTGCCAATAAAATAATGATTTGAAACGTTTAAATATTGAAGGAAAGTAAAATGGGAAGCGAGAGGCTGGATGAAATTATGGCGGCGGTCGCAGACGGAGACAACGCGGCATTTGAAACTCTTTACCGATTATCGGCAAAGGGTATATATGCTTTTGCGTATTCGTATCTGAAAAACCGCCAGGACGCGGAAGATATCATGCAGTCTGCCTTTTTGCAGATAAAAAGGAAAGCATATACATACTGCCGAGGCACAAACGCGAAAGCCTGGATGTTGCAGATAGTAAAAAATCTTGCGCTTGACGAATTAAGAAAAAGAAAGCGGTTTCGGGAAAGATTTGCGGACGAAAGCGAGAAAGGTAATGCGGTAACTTATAATAAAGATGTTTCGGCTTTGGATTATATGATGAAAAGCCTTTCCGACGAAGAACGGGAAGTAGTAATTTTACATGCGTTATGGGGCTACAAGCATAAAGAGATTGCAGAGATTAAAAATCAGCCTGTGGGGACTATAACCTGGCGGTACAATACGGCGGTTAAAAAACTTGAAAAATATAAGGAGGAGGATATATGAAAAAAGACGATTTTTTCTCTGAACTTAACAGCGAACTCGATCGGATTGTGCCCGAGATGAGCGATAAAGTGAAAAACGAGCCTATCATTTCCCGTGCCTCCGAAAAAGAAAAAAAGGATAACGCAATTCCGGCAAAAGCCGTAAACAGCGTTGACGGCGCCGAAAATGTCCATTCTAATGACAAAATTAAAAAGCCTTTTGCCGAAAGGGTGAAGATATTTTTCCGTAAATACGGTTTTAAGGTCGCGAGCGTTGCGGCTTCCTTTGCGGTAGTTATGGCAATAATTTTTTCGACGGTTATTTTCCCTGTGTCAAACGCGCCCGATTTTACGGTAATGCAAGTGGATATAAATCCTTCAATATCTTTGGTTCTTGATAAAAATTATCTGGTTACGGCGGTTTATAGTAATAACAGCGACGGGGACGTACTTATAGAAGACAGGCAGTTTGCGGATTCGCTCGTAGGACTCGACGCAAAGGAAGCGGGCGTCAGAATTTCCGAAAGGGCAGCCGTTTCAGGCTTTATACGTGCAGATAATAAAGGAACAGTAAATAACTATAACGCTGTAAACGTTACTCTTACCGGCGACGGCGATATTTCCGATTCGGTGGCAAAGGGTATAAGTTCGGATATAACCCAATATTTCATGCAGGAAGGAATTTACGTTTATTCCGACTGTATAATCAAAGAACAGAAAACCGATAATCTTAGCGAAACTTTCGGCGAAGGATATTTTTTGTACAGCCGTATAAGCGCGGAAGAACTTGAAACTTATGCCGAGAACGCGGTATACGCTTATGCGAACGAATTGCTTTACGATGCTATGACAAGGTACGACTTATATGAAGAGATATTTACTTTAAACGAGCGCATCAAAGAACTTACAGGCGGCAAAACTTTCTGGGATATAGATGATAATCAGGACGGCGAATCAGGTTCGCTTTATAACGAAACGGAAAATGCCGTTAAAAAACTGGATATGATTTACGGCGTCAAAATAAATTCTTATGCTGATTTTGTCGTAAAATATACGGCTTATCAGGCGGGTATAGTGCTGGTGGACGTGGAAGAATTGAAAGTTCTGCTCGAAGAAGGAATAAATGCGGAAAATTTCGGCGGCATAGAGAATATCGGCGTAAGAATGAATTATTACGATTTTGTTGCAAACGAACTTTTTCATTCTATAATAGAAGACTTGTTTGACGGATCGACCGAAACGGTGGACAGTTTAACAGAGTCGGTGTCGTCCATTGCGGCAATGCGTCTTGAAAGCAGACTAGCGAGATTTTCGGCTATTTTTGAAATTGAAAGAAACCCGATAACACAAGCGGAATACGATATGTTTTTATCGAGAATTCAAATGGATTAAATAATAAATTTTGTTAAAATTATATAGTAATATTTTAGTACATTGATATTAGTGTAAATGTAAAAAAATTTGATAGGCGCGGCAAGTTTTACTTGCCGCGAACTTTTCGCCCTCGGTAAGCGCGGGAAGGAGCATATTGCCGCTCTCCTCGGCCTCTTCCTTTTTCGTGTCGTATTCGCACTCTGAACTTCCACTCCTTGATTAACTATCTAACCTAAAACGCTAACAATGAAACAGTAATTAAACAATGTAAAAATAAAATTAAAATATAACGAAAGGTATACTTTAAAAAAATTTTTTAAAATTTTATATTTTTACCAATAAAAGGGATAAACCGAACGTTTAATAATTGAAAGCGAAACCGAAAAGGATATTCGCAAATAAAAAAAGAGAGGTAAAAAACGATGAAAGGCATGAAAAGAAAATTAACGGGTATTGTAGCGGTAATCTTATCGCTTACGCTGTGCCTCGGAGTCGGGGCTGCGTGCGGAAACGGAAACGCTTCAGAAGCAGTATCTTACGTTGCGGTGGAAGTTAATCCTTCGGTTTCGATGACGCTGGATAAAAATAACCGCGTTTTGTCCGTCATAGCGGATAATCAGGATGCGCAGGTAATGCTGTATAATGAAGAAATAGTAGGGCTCGAAGTGGAAGAGGCGCTTGATAAAATCGCCGAACTTTCGGTTGAACTCGGATATCTGAACGACGCAAACGTCGGAGTTGACGTTCTGGTATCGGGCAAAGCGGATGAAGAAAGTATTCTTGTTGCGGCAGAGCAGTCATTCAAAGCGCATGCGGGAGATTTAGACGTTAATTTCGCAAGCGAAGGTACTTTCGAACTGCAAAGGGAGTTAAAATCGGTCAAGGCGGAATATGCTTCCGACGCAAACGTACAGGGTATGGACCTTGTTAAATTCAGGCTTGTTTTAGAAGCAAAGAAAGTTGACGGCTCGCTTTCAATAAGCGCGGCTGCGGAAATGGACGCCGACGAACTTATAGCGATCATAGAAAAAGGCGCTGAAAAGATTTTACCGTATGCGACCGCCGCTTACAATACGGCAGTTAACGCGGCAGAAAGAATATACAACGACGCGAAAGGTCAACTTATCGACAGTATATGGATAGTTCCTTATACCAAAGACCTGGCAAATATAATAACGGGCGAAAGAAAGTACGACGTTAATTACGGTTTAATATATAATCTTTATACTTCTTCTTCACGTACACTCGCGATAGGCTTGGATGCGGCTGAGGCTGCGGCGGAAGCGGCGCGCGCGACAGGCGTTTCCGATACTGTTCTTGAAAATATAGAAACGGCACTGCCGGAGACTGACAGACAGGCGTTCAGAGAGGGCGTCGATGCCGACAAAGACGGAAAAGTAACTCTTTATGAACTTGACTTGTATTTCAATACTTACTTCAAAAATATGACCGCGGACGAAAGAGAGGCGGCAAAGCAGGTATTAAACGATATAATAGACAATGTAAACGAATTTGCATCGGAAATAGACGCGAGTATCGCCGAAGAGTATAAGGCGGCCGCAGAAAGACTTTACAAAGACTTAACGGCGCTTATTCCCGACAGCATAAAAGATACGGCCGATAAATATATGCAAGAATTCACCGGCTTACTTACCGACATAAGCAATGCTATTAGTGGCAAAGAGCCTATGGCTGCGGCATATGCTGCAAAAGCGGCAATTTACGCGAGGGCTGCCGATATAATGGAAACCATGAGAAGTAATCTCACTAAGGAAGACCTTGAAGACGTAGAGAAAATGATTTCCGACGTAAACGGTGCTTTTGCCAAAGCCGAAGAGACTTACAAAAACGCGGTGGAGCAAGCAAAAGAGACTGCAAGGGAATTTCTTGAATCTCTCAAAGCGGAGAGAACGCAAGCCGAGTGATATAATGAAAGCATTTAAAAATCGGCAAAAATTTACACAAATTTAGATTTCTATATTCTACATACTGAGCATAAATTGAAAATTTAATTCAGCGGCGCATTCGGATTCCGAATGCGCCGCTAAGTTAATTATATTTAATTGTGTTTTGTTTTCATATATTAGAAGAATGTTATTTTTTATAATCAAAAAAAATTTAAAAAAGAAATATAAATTTAACAGTTGACTTACTGATATTTTTATGATATCATTTTAATATCAAATAACCAAGGAGAGAGTTATGAAAGAAATTATTCTTGAAAACAAAAGGAACGGAATGCCGATAATGATATTATTCGGCTTGATTTATCTTGCGGCATTTGCGGCGACTATCGCGGGCGCCGTTACGGAAATTATGTGGATTTCCATAGTAGGCGGAGTTTGTCTGGTATTCGGGTGGATACCTTTTATGGGACTGAAAGTTTTAAAACCGCAGGAAGCGCTTGTTCTGACACTTTTCGGTAAATATATCGGCACTATTAAAGACGCGGGATTTTATTTTGTAAATCCTTTCTGCACGGCATTCAATCCTGCCGCGGCTACTAAACTCAATCAGAGCGGGGACGTCAAGGCAACGGCTACGGACGCCGCAAGCAAGGCTATGGCGTCAATGGATTTTGCCAACAGAAAAATATCGCTTAAAATCATGACCTTAAACAATAACCGTCAGAAGATAAACGACTGTCTCGGTAATCCCGTTGAGATAGGCATAGCGGTTATGTGGAGGGTTGTGGATACGGCTAAAGCGGTGTTCACGGTTGATAATTATAAGGAATATCTTTCTTTGCAGTGCGACAGCGCTTTAAGAAATATTGTCCGTATTTATCCTTACGACGTTGCACCCAACGTCGATACCACGGGGGACGGCATAGCGGACGAAGGCAGCCTTCGCGGTTCGAGCGAGGTGGTGGCGGAGCGTATTAAAAACGAGATACAGAAGCGCGTTGCGGAGGCCGGTATCGAGATAATAGAAGCAAGGATAACTTATCTTGCTTACGCCCCTGAAATCGCCGCGGTTATGCTCCAACGCCAACAGGCGTCGGCGATAATCGACGCGCGTAAGATGATAGTTGACGGCGCGGTCGGCATGGTGGAAATGGCGCTTGAAAAACTCGGAGAAAATAATATAGTTGAACTTGACGAGGAAAGAAAAGCGGCGATGGTTTCAAATCTTCTCGTGGTGCTTTGCGGTAACCGCGATGCACAGCCTGTTGTCAATTCGGGAAGTTTATATTGATGAAAGAGGATCGCAAAAAACAAATTCCGCTCAGGCTTTCGGCTAAATTGTACGACAGCATCGCCGAGTGGGCGGCGGACGATTTCCGTTCGGTAAACGGGCAGATAGAATATCTCCTTTCCGAGTGCGTCAAGCGCAGAAAGAAAGGTAAATTTTCCGATGGCGATAAAGGAAAAGAGGATAATGATGATTGATATTTAAGTTTAAAACTAATTTTCCCATGCCGCCGCGCATTTTGCGCGGCGGCATGGGATTTTTAAAGCCTTTTATAAAATGCAGACTTGACATTCTTAAAATTAATGTTGATTTAAAAATAAAGTTCGTTCGTTCGGTAAAGAAAATATACAAATTACAGGCTGCTAACTAATTAAGAGAAATTTTCAGGTTTATTATTGACATGGTTTTTTTATTATTTTATAATATAAAAAAATAGAATATAAAAGGTAAGAAACAATTTATAAAGGTATATAAAAATGGAATTAAAAGAGTTTATAGAATATGTAAAAAGCGGTAAAATCATAGAGGCCGGTTCAAAAGAACATCTTTTTATGCACGAACTTGCACGTTCGGCGCAGAAAATTACTTATAAACTTAATTCCGAATTTCATAACGACAGTGAAAAAGCAGAACTGATGTCCGAACTTACCGGAAGAAAGGTAGACGAGTCTTTTTTCATTTTTCCGCCTTTCTATACCGATTGCGGAAAAAATATAAAGATAGGCAAAAATGTATTTATAAACTCCTGCTGCTGTTTTCAGGACCAGGGAGGAATAGAAATCGGCGACGGAACCATGATAGGGCATCAGGTAGTCATAGCGACAATAAATCATATGCTTGAACCTGATTTAAGACAGAATATGATATTGAAAGAAGTTAAGATAGGCAAAAACGTCTGGATAGGTTCGCATGCAACAATACTCGGCGGAGTCAGAATAGGAGACAACGCGGTTATTGCCGCGGGGGCGGTCGTAAATAAAGATGTACCTGCAAACACTGTTTTCGGCGGAGTTCCCGCTCATATTATTAAAACAATAGATTAAAATATAATAAAATCATAAATTATGATAAGCGAAAGACTATTTTAGTATTTTTTCGTTTGTAACGATTATAAAGTCCAAAAAATTAAAGGAGAAACGGAAAATGTTAGGTGATTTTGTTTACTGTAATCCCACAAGATTGTATTTCGGGAAGAACTCTCTCGACGGACTGAACAGAGAACTTCCTAAGTACGGCAAAAACGTTCTGCTGGTTTACGGGGGCGGCTCTATCAAGAAAAACGGCATTTATGATAAGGTTGTCAAAATTTTAAAAGACAACGGAAAAAACATATATGAAGACGCGGGGGTAATGCCTAATCCTACCGTGGAAAAACTATATGAGGGTATAGAACGCGCGAAAAAAGCGCAGGCGGACCTTATTCTTGCCGTCGGCGGCGGATCCGTATGCGATTATGCAAAGGCTGTTTCGGTATCGGTATTCTGCAAAGAAGACCCGTGGGATAAATACTATTTGCGTTTTGAAGACGTGGATAATGAAATAATACCGGTAGGTTGTGTTCTTACTATGGTGGGAACAGGCAGTGAGATGAACGGCGGCTCGGTCATAACAAATCCGAAAACCAAACTGAAAATAGGTAAAGTGTTCGGAGATAACGTATTTCCGAAATTTTCCGTTCTTAATCCGGAATTTACTTTTACTCTTCCTAAATATCAGATGGTCGCGGGAATTTATGATATAATGCAGCATATATTGGAGCAGTATTTTTCGGGTACGGACGACAATACTTCCGATTATATAATGGAAGGACTCATGAAATCTCTGCTTAAAAGTGCAGAAGTCGCGGTTAAAAATCCGCTTGATTACGAGGCGAGAAGCAATATAATGTGGACGGCTACCTGGGCTCTCAATACTCTTGTTGCGATGGGAAAGAGCACCGACTGGGAGGTTCATATGCTCGGGCAGGCTGTCGGCGCGTACACAAACGCGACTCACGGAATGACTCTTGCGGCAGTCGCTCTTCCATATTACAGATATATCATGAATTACGGCATTGAAAAATTCAGACGTTTTGCAATCAATGTATGGGGTATTGATGAAAAAGGTAAGACTGACTCTGAGATAGCAAACGAAGGTCTTTCGGCGATGGAAGAGTGGATGAAAGGATTAGGACTTGTTATGAATCTTAAAGATCTCGGCGCGACCGAGGATATGATCGAAGGCATTGCCGACAGCACGCTCATAATGGATGGAGGATATAAGGTTCTTGACAGAACCGAGATAGTAAATATACTTAAAGAAAGCCTTTGACGCGTTTTAACGTTCGGCGGACTGTAATACTAAGTGTTTTTATAGATAATCGGATTAAACTATCTATATAAAATTATCAAATATAAAATTATAAAAAAGTATCGGCGCCGCTGCCTGAATTTTTCAGGCAGCGGCGCCGATT